>CAYQDT010000146.1:0-7663 GCA_964416225.1 uncultured bacterium | reverse complement strand
GGCGGTGTGCATCGCGCTGGCGATTGGACTGGAGATGGCGGACCGGCGGGTGCGGAGCATCGAGGACGCGGAGACCCTCACCCGGCTGCCCGTGGTCTCGGTGGTCCCGCAGCTCCCGGGTCGCAGCACGGCGGGCAGCCTCTGCCTCACGGCGGAGAACGACCCGTCCAGCCACCTCGCCGAGAGCTATCACTTCCTGGCCAACCACATCTTCCGCCAGACGCTGCGCCGGCAGAGCACGGTGCTGATGGCCGCGACGGCGCGCCCCGGCCAGGGCGCGACGACCGCCCTCTCCAACCTGGCCATCGCCCTGGCGCGCGCCGGGCGGCAGGTGGTGCTGGTGGAGGCGGACCTGCGCCGTCCCTTCCTGCACCAGGTGTTCGAGACGGGTGACCGTCCCGGGCTGACGGACGTGCTAAGCGGCCACGTGCCCCTGGCGGAGGCGCTCAGTGAGACGCACGTGAAGAACCTGCGCCTCCTGCCGGGTGGCAGCACCGCGCGAGACCCGTGGAGCCTGCTCTGGCAGCCGAGCATGGCGCAGCTCGTCCAGGACCTGCGGGACACGGTGGATTACGTGATCTTCAACGTCCCCAGCGCCACGGTCTTCGCGGACGCGCTCTGCGTGGCGCCGCATGTGGACGGCGCGGTCCTGGTGATGCGCACCAGCGAGATGCCGAACGGCGCGGAGCAGAAGGTCCGCGAGTGGCTGGAGGAAGTCAACGTGCCGGTGATGGGCGTCGTGCTCAACGGGGTCCCGGCTCGCGATATGGAGTCGTTCGAGTTCCATCGCAGCTACACGGCGCGGCGGGCCGACGAAACCGCTCCCGCGCTCGGCGCCCCCGCCACGGCGCCGGTGCGACGACCCGCATAGTGAAAGGGAGGACGGTGTCGGGTGCTCGGTCCGCTCGCTGGACGAAGGACCGGGCACCCGGAACGGACGACCGGTTGCCGGCAAAGGTGAGGTAAGCAATGAACGGAACTCGAAGCGGGTATCGCACGGCGCTCTACATGCTGGGGGCGCTGCTGGCAGGGATGATCTATATCGCCGCGTCCGCGAAGCTGGCCTGGAAGCTGGGAGCCACCTCGCTGATCAACGTGGCCGGCGCCGTGCTGAGCGTGGGCGTCTCCACCGGACTGGCGCGCACCTGGATGTCCTTCCGGAGCCGCTCCACCGCTCCCTCGCGGCCGCTGCGCCGCCGCCGCGTCATCGTGGTGGGGGCCGGGCCCGTGGCGGACCACGTGGCGCTGGAAGCGGAGCAAAAGGGATAACACGTCCTCGGCTTCGTGGAAGACCTGGACATGGCGGCGCGGCTGGACTGGCCGCAGCAGGTGCTGGCGCCCCGCTCCGCCCTGGCCGAGCTGGCGCTCTACCTCCGCGCGGACCAGATCCTGGTGGCGGATTCCCCTTCGCGGGCCGGCGAGCTGCTGGAGCAGGTGGAGCGGGAAGGCGTGCCCGCGGAGCTGTTCGTCGTGCCGGAGCCGTACGAGCTGACGATCGGGCGGCCGACTTCGATGCGGCTGGGAGACGTGGCGCTCTACAAGCTCCCCTCGCGGCAGCCGAAGCGCAGCTACCTGCGGATGAAGCGCGCGGTGGATGTGACCGCCTCGGCCGTGATCCTCACGCTCTTCGCGCCCCTCCTGCTCCTGGCCATGCTGCTGATCCGGCTCTCCAGCCCGGGCCCCGTGCTCTTCCGCCAGGTGCGGGTGGGTAAGGACGGCGAGCTGTTCGAGATTCTGAAGCTCCGGACGATGGTCCAGGACGCGGAGAAGGACGGCCCGCAGCTCTGCGCCGGGAAGCGGGATTCCCGCCTCACCCCGGTGGGGCGCTTCCTCCGCGCCACCCACCTGGACGAGCTGCCGCAGCTCTGGAACGTGCTCCGCGGGGAGATGAGCCTGGTGGGACCGCGGCCCGAGCGGCCGGTCTTCGTGGAGCAGTTCGAGAAAGAGCTGCCGCGCTATCGGGACCGCCACCGCATCGCTCCGGGGATCACCGGGATGGCGCAGGTGTACGGCTACTACCACAGCACCGCCCGGGAGAAGCTCCGCTTCGACCTGATGTACCTCTACCACGCCAACCTCTGGCTGGACCTGTGCATCATCGTCCGCACGGCGCTCTCCGTGTTCCACTAGTCGCGCCCCGCGAGAAGACGTCACGAAGGTTCTGGATCATGCGCGCGCTATACCATCACCGGACCCAGGGTCGCGAAGTGGAGGCCGTCCACATCCTCGGGTTCGCCGGCGGCCTGGAAGAGCTCGGCTACCAGGTGGAGATCGTGGGTCCTCCCGGCGTGCGGGTCGACCGCGAGCACGTCGCCACCCCGAGCACCGGCAAGAAGACGACGGTGCTCGGCTGGATCGCCCGCCACGCCCCGCAGGCGGCGTTTGAGCTGCTGGAGATCGGGTATAACCTGGCAGCCGTGCCCCGGCTCTGGAAGCGCTGTGGCGACGACACGGCGCTGCTGTATGAGCGCTACGCCCTCTACAACGCGGCGGGCGTGCTCGTCGGCAAGCTCCGGGGCATTCCCACGGTGCTGGAGCTGAACGATATCTCCAGCGTCGACCGCACCCGCCAGGGGAAGCGCCTCGCGATGCCGTGGCTGGCGGCCTGGTTCGAGCGGCGGATCCTCCATGCGGCGGACGGGCTGGTGGTGGTCTCCGGCTACCTGCGGGACCGGCTGGTGGAAGCCGGGCTGCCGGCGGAGAAGATCCGGGTCACCCCCAATGCCGTGGAGAGAGGGCGGTTTGACCCCGAGCGAGAGGACGGCCGCGCGGTCCGGGAGCGCTGGGGGCTCGGCGGGAAGACGGTGATTGGTTTTGCCGGCTCCTTCGCGAAGTGGCACGGCCCGGATTTCCTCGTCCGGGCCTTCGCCCGGCTGGCCGGCGACGTTCCGGAAGCCGCGCTGCTGCTGGTCGGGGACGGGGCCCGGCGCGCGGAGACCGAGGCGCTGGTGCGGGAGCTGGGGCTGGAGGAGCGGGTGGTCTTCACGGGACGGGTGCCGCACGGCGAGATTCCGGCGTACGTGGCCGCGATGGACCTGGGAGTGATGCCCCGCTCCAACCTGTTCGGCTCTCCGATGAAAGTGTTCGAGTACATGGCGATGGGCCGGCCGGCGGTGGCGCCGCGCTACATCCCGCTGGAAGAGGCGGTGACGCACGGCGAGACCGGGCTCCTTTTCCCGCCCGATGACGAAGCGGCCCTCACGGCGGCCCTCCGGGAGCTGGTGCTCCATCCGGAGCGGCGCCGGGCGATGGGCGCGGCGGCCCGGCGCAAGGTGCTGACCCAGCACCAGTGGGTCCACAATGCCCGGGTGGTGGCGGAGCTGGCCGCGCGGAATCCCCGCGGGCGGGCGACGTCCGGCCGACGGGAGATGTCCCAGGTGGGAGTGCACGATGTCTGAAACCCGGTTCCGAATGTCCCCCCCGCCCATTTCGGCGGCCGGGGGCGTGGGAGAGAGCCGCCCCCGGCCCGGGGAGCCGGCGCCCGGCGCGCCCGCGGTGCCGGCTTTTAAAGAGCGGCTCCGGAACGGGGTCAAGCGGGCGCTGCAGACGGCCGTGGAGCGCTCGCCGCTCGGGCGGTCCCTGTTCTGGCACGTGCCGGGCGGCGCGGGCGTGGCGCTGACCTTCGATGACGGGCCGGACCCGATCGGGACGCCGCGGGTGCTGGACCTCCTCCGGGAGCGGGGCGCGCGCGCCACGTTCTTCCTGGTGGGCGAGCGGGCCCGGCGGCACCCGGAGCTGGTCCGGAGGATCGCGGCGGAGGGTCACCAGGTGGGCAACCACACGGACACCCACCCGCGCTGCAGCGACCTCCTCTCCGATGAGCTGTGGGAGGAGGTGGAGCGGGCGGACGAAACCCTCCGCTCCCTCTGCCCGGAGCTGGAGACGCCGCTCTTCCGGCCCCCCTGGGGGGCGCTTCGCCCGGTGCAGATTGCGGAGGTGGCGGCCCGGGGCCGCACGGCCGTCCTCTGGAGCGTCGACTCGCGCGACTACCGGGGCGTGGCGGCGGAGGAGATCCTCCGCCGCTGCGCGGGCCTTCGCGACGGGGATATCGTGCTGCTGCACGAGCGGTTTGCGGCGACGTGGGAAGCGCTGCCGCGGCTCCTGGAGCAGATGGATGAGCAGGGCCTCCGCGCGGTACCAGCGGCGGCGGGCGCAAACGGGCCGATTCGGGAAGAAGGGATAGGGAGATGGAGTACGCGGAGCGCCGCTTAACGGACCGGGACGGCTTCTGGAACGGGATCGCCGTCGTCGGCATGCTGGGAATCATGGGCGCCATCGCGGCGGGCCTGCTGGTGGGATCGCCCGCGCTGGTGGTGGCGGTGATCCTGGCGGCGCTCGGCTGCGCGGCGATCCTCTTCAGCCCCTACTGCGGGGCGGTGCTCTTCCTGATCCTGCTCTACGCCCGTCCCGAACAGTTCGTCCCGCAGCTGGAGGTGCTGCGCCTTCCCCTGCTGGTGGCCCTCTTCTCCCTCTTCTCCTGGTTTCTGCAGGTGATGCGGAAGCAGGAGCGGTTCGAATGGCGCACGGAGCTCGGCTGGATGTTCGCGTTCGCGGCGGCCATGATGCTCTCCACGTACAAGGTGCCGAGCCTGGACCTGACGCTGCAGTGCCTCTTCGACGCGCTGCGGCTCGTGCTGCTCTTCATGCTGTTCCAGCAGCTCCTGAACACGGAAGCGCGCGCGGAGTTCGTGCTGCGGCTCGTCCTCCTGCTCTCCGTGGTGGTGGCCATGCTGGCGATCTACGGCTACGTCACGGAGACGCACGTCCTGCTGGAGCATGGGATGAAGCGCGCCATCGTCCAGGCCGGCGGCTTCGACGATCCGAACGACCTGGCCGCGGTGCTGATCCTGGGGGTGCCGCTGGCGCTGGTCCTGCTGTTCCGCACGCCCGGCTTCTTTTCGAAGCTGCTCGGCGCCGCGTCGCTGGGGATCCTGGTGCTGGCCATCTTCTGGTGCAACTCCCGGGGCGGCGTCATCGCCCTGGCGCTCAGTCTCGCCGTCTTCCTGATGTACCACATCGGCTGGGCGCGCGGCGCCCTGATCGTGGGCGTGGCGCTGGCCGTGATCATGCTCTGCGGGCCCGATCGCTTCTCCGCGAAGTCCGTCGAGGGCGACGACTCCGCGATCGGCCGCATCGTGGCCTGGCAGGACGGCCTGAACATGCTCCAGAAGAACCCGCTCATCGGCATCGGGTACAAGCAGTTCCAGGTGCACCACGGCATCCCCGCGCACAACTCCTTTGTGCACGCCTTCAGCGAGGGGGGACTGGCGACGGCGGTCACGTGGGTGGGGGTGAACTACTGGGCGATCCTGACGCTCGTGCGGATCCGCCGCCGCAAGCGCCCCGAGGAGCTGCAAGAGCCGCAGGAACGGAAGTGGACCGACTACGCCGTCGCCCTGCAGGCGGGCCTGATGGGGTCGCTGATGGCGGGGATGTTCCTGTCCCACACCTATCGCCCGTTTCCCATCATCCCGGTCGCACTCACGGCGGCCCTGGCCGGGTTTCTTCTGAGATCCGAGAAGCGGAGCCCTCGCGGAGCGGATTGGCCGCACTACCTCGCGGTTCCCGCGGTGGTGGCGATCGGGATCGCGGTGATCTGTTACATCGTGCAGCACGCAACGCTCTGACGCGCGCCGCACTCGGCGGCTAGCCGCCTCGCCCGACCCGTCGAGCGCCCCTCCGCCGCTTCCCGCGGGGAGCCGAGGGGGGTGCCTCCGGATGGCGCTCCCGACCCGGCGCCGCGAGCTGCCGGCCCGCTCTCCCTTCTTCCACCCATGACGGACACCACGATCGAAGCACAACCGATGAGACCGGCCCCGGCTCAAGCAGGGGGGATGGGGCGGCGGGTCGCCGGAAACTCGCTCTGGCTGGCCGGCCAGCCGCTGGTGCTGAACGTCCTCTCGATCCTCAGCACCGCCTACATCACGCGGAAGCTCGGGACGGAGCAGTTCGGTGCCTTCAACGTCGGCTTCGCCCAGGTGACCCTCTTCGTACCGCTGTGCAGCCTGGGGCTCCGCGGGGTGGCGATCCGGGCCATCGCTCGGGAGCGGGCGCGGGCGCGGGAGATCGTCGGCGCCGTCAGCACGCTGCGGATCCTCTTTACCGGCCTGGCCGTGCTCCTGGCGTTGGGGTGGCTGGCCCTTCCCGCCTATACGCCGACGATTCGCCTGATCGGCCTGGCGGCGATCGTCAGCATGGTCTGCACCTCCGCCAGCCTCGGCGCCGCGGATCTGTTCCAGGGCTTCGAGCGCTCCCGCCTCGCCGCGCAGCCGCGGCTCGTCGGCGGGCTCGTGCTGACGCTGCTCTCCGTCTTCGTCCTGGCGGTGGGCTGGGGCCTCACGGGCTTCGCCGCCGCCTACGTGATCGGCGCCGCGGTCCAGCTCGGGCTGATGCTCCGGACTGCGGCGCGGGAGTTCTTTCCCATTCGGCCCCGCTGGGACCCGCCGCGCATGCGGGCCCTGGTCCAGGAGGCGAAGCCGTTCGCGCTGCTCGGGATCCTGACGAACCTGACGGACGTCCCGGTGGTGGACCTGCTGCTCCTCGGCGCGCTGTTTCCGGCAGGGATCGTCGGCGCGTACTCCGCGGCCATGGGGCTGGTGCTCCGCCTGTTGATCGTGCCGCAGGGGGTGGGCGACGCGCTCTACCCGGCGGTAGCGGCGGGTTATGCGGAGGACCGGGCGGAGGTCCAGCACACGGTCCGCCGCTCCTTGCTGAACATGCTGCTCCTCACCACCCCGGCCGCGCTCTGCATCACCCTCTCCGCGCCGACGGTGCTCTGGCTGCTGTTCGGCGGGAAGTACCTGGGGGCCACGACGGTGCTCCGCGTGGCGGCCTGGCTCGTGCCGCTGCTGGGGAGCACCTATCTGATCCGGGAGTGCCTGAACGCGACGCACGCGCAGGGGACGGTCCTGCGGCTCTCCCTGGCGAGCGCCGGCGGGATCCTGGCGCTGTACGCCGTGCTGATCCCGACGCTCGGTCCGCTGGGCGGCGCCCTGGCGGTGGTGGTGCGCGAGCTGCTGCTGCTGCCGTTCTGGCTCCGGCCCTTCCGGGAGCGGTTTCCCGAGCCGCTGCCGCTCCGCGACGTGGCGAAGGTGGGCGCCGCGCTCCTGGCGCTGGCGGTCCCGTTCCTCCCGCTGCTCTGGGGCGCGGGCCACCTCTACACCCTCTTCGCCGCCCCGGCCGGCTTTCTCTGCTATGCCGCCGCGGCCGCGGCCCTCCGCCTCTTCGACCCGAGACCGCTCGTTGCCCGGCTGCGGCGCTGAGCTTCCCCTACGGAGCTTCCCCTACGGAGCTGCCCGTATGGAGAGTGATCGATGGCGCTGCGGCCACCGGTGACGCATGACAAGGGGCCGACGGGCCCCCTGTCAGAGCAGGCGCGGAGCGGGAGAGGCGGGAGGTGGAGCGCCTCGGAGAGGCGCCGGCCTCATCGCGCCGGGCGCAGGACCACGTGAAACGGCTCCGCGGCCTCGTACAGGATTGCTTCTTCCCCGCCGGGCGCGCGCCGGCCGGTGCGCGGGTCGATCCACTCCACATTCGTCTCGTCATGGGCGAGGTTGCGCCCGCGCGACACGTACATGCGCGGAAACGCGGACTCGCGCCAGCGCTCGTAGTGGTACCGCCTCGGCCCGCCGGTGAGAGTGTCCGGAAAATCGAGCGCGCTGTG
>CAYQDT010000145.1:0-7676 GCA_964416225.1 uncultured bacterium | reverse complement strand
CGGGGGCGCTCCCTCCCCCCCGCGCCCGCGGCGCGTTCGAGCCGGACTGGACGCCGCGGCGCGACGCCCGGTTCGAGAGCCACAACTACCATTTCCCGCCGCACTGGATCTACGCCCAGCGCAACCGTCCCGCGGATGAGCGCATGCTCGCGCTCGTCTGCAAGCGGCTGCTGGAGATGGATGTCCCGGAGATGATGACCGCCATCGTCTGGAAAGCGCGGGAAGAGGCGCTCCGGGCCGGCAAGCCCAAGCCGTGGGCCTACACGGCGGACATGTGCCGGCAAATCTGGGATGAGGCCCGGCACAGCATGATGGGGGAGGCGTGGCTCGCGGCCCGCGGGGCGGACTTCACCCGGGTGCCGCTGAACGTCGGCTTCTCACTCGGGCTGAATCGGCTTGCCACCGCCCGGGAAGCGCACGCCGCCCTCTACTGGATCGAGCAGGGGCTGATGCCGAAGACCACCGGCAAGGCCTACGAGTTCCGGACCGCACGGGAGGCGGGCGATCCGCTGGCCAGCCTTTTCATGGACTACGACTGGGCGGATGAGGTGCTCCACGTGCACATCGGCCGGCAGTGGATGGTCAAGGAGCTCGGCTCCCGCGAGGAGGCGGAGCGACTGGGCAGTGAAGCGTTCAGCCGGGTGATGGCGATCCGCCGCCAGGGGAAGCTGGAGGGCGCCGTGGAGACGGAGCAGCGGGAGTGGTGGCCCGACTTCTGCGAGGAGGTGCTGGGCTACCGGCCGGAGCCGCTCGCCGCGGAGGTCTATGAGACCCCCGAAGCGGACGCGCCGTGGCTCAAGAACGGCTGACCGGGATGCGTCACCGCGGAGACCCGGAGCGGCGAGGCTCCGGAAACTCGCTCACGGTGCGGTGGTATTCACGGAGCGGGTGAAACGGTGTGGGGGCGGCGGAGGCACCCGGGGGCCGCGGCGCTCCAAACCGCCGCTCCGTTTCCCCCTACTCGTTGTAAAATGGGAAGGCTGCCCGCGGTTGGCAGAGGGAGCGCCGGTCCCCGCCACTAACGACCGCTCAGTCATCCCGCCCGCGGGGGGCGGCCCGCGTGACCCACCCGGTCACGACCGGTACCGAAACAACGCGCGCCGCTCGCGCTCCACGGCCCGGCCGCGGAGATGCGCAGCGATCTCGGACGGCGCCCGAACAGGAGAAGCACATGTCTCGCACCAAGATTGCCGCTTTCAGCGCGGCGTCCGCGCTGGTGATTGCCGCCGTGGCCTTTGCCGCGGGGAAGGGCATCCTCTACCCGGACTGGTCTAAGCCCGGCCAGGGCACCTATGAGGCTCCGGCGGCCACGCTCGGGACCCAGGTCTCCGCGGATCAGCCGTGGAGTGTCACCACCGTCTCCTCCGCCATTGACAAGCCGCTGCCCGGGCACCCGGCGACGCTGACCGGCGAGGTGATCGATTACTCCTGCTACCTGCAGGTGGGCAAGCACGGCGATAAGCACCGGGACTGCGGCCAGAAGTGCGTCCGCGCCGGCCAGCCGGTCGGACTGCTCACGCATGACGGCTCGATCTACCTGCTGATGGACGAGGAGCACAACCAGCGCCGGGACGGCCTCACGGATTTCCGCCAGGCCGCGGTCGAGCATATGGGACACATCGTTACCGTGAACGGGACGATGAGCAAAGTGGAAGGCCAGCAGGCCCTCTACGTGCAGGGTTATGTGAAGAAGTAGATCCGCCCGTGGCCGGCGGACGGCGCGGCGAGCGGAGCGTGACCCTCCGGGGACGCGTGCCCTCGCCGCCGCCCGCCGGCCCCGCGGACCAGGGAACCGATGAAGAAACAGGTTGTACGATGGCTGCCCGGCACACTGGCCGGAGGCCTGCTCATTCTTACGGGAATCGCTCTCTCCGCACAGCTAGCGGATGCTCAGAAGGAACAACCGCCCCGGCCGCCGCTGGGCCTCGCGCCGGTGTTCTGGCCGCCGGATAACCCTTATTCCCGCGCCAAGGCGGAGCTGGGACGGCTGCTCTATTACGACCGGCGTCTCTCCACGGGCGGCACCGTCTCCTGTGCGAGCTGCCACTCGCCGGAGCATGGCTTCACCGACGGCCGGCCCGTCAGTACCGGAATCGGCGGGCACCGGGGCGCGCGCAGCTCCCCGACGGTGATCAACCGCGCCTACAGCCCGGAGCAGTTCTGGGACGGGCGCGCCCCAACGCTCGAGGAACAGGCCAAGGGCCCCCTGGCCAACCCGCTGGAGATGACCTCCGAGAAGTCGGCGGACGCGGCGCACAAGGCGTGCGTGGCGTGTCTGAACGGCATCCCCGGCTACCGCGCCCGCTTCAAACAGGTCTTCGGGACCGGGTCCATCACCATGGACCAGATCGCGCGGGCGATCGCCACGTTCGAGCGGACCATCCTCTCCGGCGACAGCCCCTACGACCGCTACAAAGCGGGGGACAAGGGGGCGCTTACACCGCAGCAGATCCATGGGATGGACGTGTTCTTCAACAAGGCTGCCTGTGATAGCTGCCACCTGGGATTCAACTTCACGGACAACTCGTACGTGAACATCGGCATCGGGATGGATCAGCCGAACCCGGACCTCGGACGCTACCTGGTGACCCACCGCGACGAGGACCGGGGCGCCTTCAAGACTCCCACCCTGCGGGAGATCGCCCGCACCGGCCCCTACATGCACGACGGCCGCTTCCGCACCCTGGAGCAGGTGGTGGAGCATTACGACCGGGGCGGAATCCCGAACCGGTGGCTCGACCAGCGGACGAAGCCGCTCCACCTGACCCCGGAGGACAAGAAGGGCCTGGTCGCGTTCCTGAAGGCGCTGAATGGGCACGGCTGGGAGCAGGCCGGCCCGCCGAAGCAGTTCCCGAAGTAGCGGACGGGGTAACCGGATCCGGACAGCTTCGTCTCTCTCTCCATGCCGGGTCGGCGGGGTCCAGCATCCGGGATCTGAGATAGCCGGGAAGGGATGTCGGTTCGACGTCCCTTCCCGGTTTTATTTCCGGATGGCGGAGGGGTAAAGCAAGGGGACAATGGGAACGTCGCGCAGCAGGGCGAGAGGCGGGACCGGGGCGCCGGCGCGGCAGTCGCCGTGGCCCTTGCGTCTCGCCTGGCTGTTTTTCGGCGGCGTCGCCCTACTATGGCTGGTCACACGCCTGCTGGCCGAGCGCACCTGGGTGACCACCCTCCTGCTCTACCTTCCGCAGGTGGTCTACGCCGCCCCGGCACTGATCACGGTGCCGCTGGCGCTCTGGAGGCGAGACCGGCCCGCGCTGCTGTTAAACGGTGCCACGCTGGTGATGATTGCCTGGGCGCTCATGGGCTTCAACGTGCCCCGGCCGGCCGGGGCGGCGGGCGAGCACTCCCCCAGGGCCCGCATCCTCGCCTACAACATCGAAGGCGGGATCGAGGGCCTGGACGGCGTTCGGGCGCAGGTGGAGCGCTTCCGTCCGGACGTGGTCGTCTTCTCCGAGGCCCGCGGCGAGGGCCACTCCCCGGAGATCCGGCGGCAGCTCGACTCCATGTTCCCGGGCTGGAGCAGCCTTCGCTCCGGCGAAGTCTACATTGCCAGTCGCTGGCCCGTGGCCGCGCACGACGCCGCGCCGCTCGGCCCGCGGGAGCGGATCCCCTGGCTGAATCGGAAGATGATGCGGGTCACCGTGGAGGCCCCTTTTGGGCGCTTCCACGTGATCGGGGTCCATTTCCGCACCGCCGTGCACGGCGAAACGATCTTCAACCAGCGGAGCCACCTGGCGGAGTACCTGCACCGCACCTTCTCCGTGCGGGAAGAGCAGGCGGCCGACGTGCTCCACTGGACGTCCGGGCTGGACGGCCCCGTGCTGCTGGCGGGAGACTTCAACACGCCGCCCTCCGGGCGCATCTACTCCCGGATCACGGCCCGCTATGGAGACAGCTTCCGGGAGCGGGGGTGGGGCTGGGGCTACACCTATCCCAGCCGGCTGCCCCTGCTCCGGATCGACTACGTTTTCCATAGTCCGGAATGGCGCGTCACCCGCTGCGAGGTTGGCCCGCAGCCGGGGTCCGACCACCGGCCGCTCTTCGTGGAGCTGACCTGGCCGGGAGCGGGGGGCCGCCCGGCTGCCCTGGCGCGGCGCTAGAAGCACGGTCGAACAAGGGATGCGGCGTGCGGCGAACCGCGGACCTTTTTCTCCAGTGCGCCGCCGGAGACGCCGTTAGTCACCTTGGCCCGGGCAGCCATGCGTCGCTGGCGCATCGAGACCGAGTTCGAAGACGAGAAGAGCCTCGTGGCGTTGGATGAATACGAGGTGCGCAGTTGGGCGGGTTGGCGGCATCACGGGACGATGAGCATGCTGGCTGCGGCCTTCCTGCTACTTCCCCCGCCCCGTAGTGCTCACCGGCGTGCTCGCGGCGGTGGGGTCCGTGCTGGTAATGGTGAGCGTGGCCCCGTAGCTCAGGGCCGCCGCCGGCGCGAACTCCACCGTCACGGACCGCGTCTTTTTCGGCGCCAGCATCGCCGCTCCGCCGCCTCCCGTCACCCGGAACGGCGCAGGCAGGGTGCCCACCGTCACTGCCAGCGGCCCCTTGCCCTTGTTGGTCAGCTTGAGCGTGATCTTCCTGGTTACGCCGCGCCGGATCGTCCCGAAGTTCAGGCTGGCCGGGCTGATCTTCAGCACGCCCCCGACCGGAATCTGCGCCTGCACCGGGCCGGCATAGCCGGAGTCCCCACCGGCGTTTGTGGCCTTCACCTGGTAGGTGTACGTCACGCCGGGCTGCGCGCCGGTGTCGGCGTAGCTGCTCGCCGTGCCGGGCAGGGTGGCCAGCACCTGGAAGCTCGCGCCGCTGTCCGTGGAGCGCTCCAGGGTGAGGCCCGTGAGCGGCCCCACGGGCAGCGTCCACGCCAGAGTGACGCTGTGAGCCGTCAGCCCCGTAACGTGGAAGCCGGTGGGCGAGCCGGGCGGCGGGGGCGGCGTGGTGACCACCAGCTCCGGCGTGTAGTCGGAGGCGCCGCCGGGATTAGTGGCCTTCAGGCGGTAGTGGTACGTGGAGGCGGGCTGGACCGTGGTATCTGCGTAAGCCGGCGTCGTGGCAGCGGGGTTCGCAAGCGACTGGAAGGTGCCCGTGCCGACGGCGCGCTCGAGGACCCAGTAATCCGCTTCCGGGACGGCGTCCCAGGCTAGGTCCACCTCTGTCATGCTGTCCAGCGTGGTGCGCAGGTGCTGTGGGACCGGCGGGGCGGGTATGGCGACGGTCAGGCTCGCCACGTTCGAAGGGGCGGAGCGCCCGGCGCTGGTTGTGGCGATGACCTGGTATTGCAGCGCCTGACCGACCTGGACGCCCGTATCCGAATAGGTGGTCTGCGCCGCCGGGATGGTGCCGATGGCGGTGAAAGCGCCGCCGGAGGCCTTCTGCACCTCAAAGTTTGCTGCCGCGCCGTCTCCCGCAGTCCAGGACAGGTCCACCCGAAGCTGGCCGTTGGCGTAACGGGCCGTAGCGGTGAGGCTTGTGGGCTGCGCAATCCGGATAGCCGGGACGGTGACGGGAGCGCAGGGCGCGGAGTCGCCGCTGCCATTCGTGGCGCGCACGCGGTAGCTGTAGGCCGTCCCTGCCGGTGCGTTCCCGTCCTGAAACGTGGTGACGTCCGCGCCCACGGTGCCAATCTGGACGTAGCCGCTGCCGGAATCGCGCTCGATCTTGAAGCCGGACTCGTTGTTGCTCTCGTCCGTCCACGCGAGGGTGATTGCGGTCGCGCCGCTTACTGTAGCCGTCAGGTTGGAAGGGGCCTTCGGCGGGCCGGTGGTGTTGATGAAGACGGAGATTGTTCCGGAGTCGGTGTTAGCCACTACCACGTCGGGCTTCCCGTCGCCGTCCAGGTCGCCGGCATCCACGTAGCGGACATTGTCGCCGCCGCTGGTATACGCGACGGGCACCCCGAAGGTGCCGTCCCCGAGATTACGCAGCACGGTGAAATGGTTGGTGGAGTTGTTCGGCACAGCGAGGTCGGGCCAGCCGTCCCCATCCAGGTCCACCGGCTGCATGATGTGCGGGTACGGGCCGTCCTTGTAGGTTGGGCCGACCTGGAAGGTTCCATCGCCCTGGCCGTAGAGGATCGTGATGGTGTGGTCAAAAGTGTTAGCGGTGGCCAGGTCCAGCTTCCCGTCGCGGTTGAAGTCGGCGGTCACCACCTGGGCCGCGTAGTTCCCCACCGGGTATCGCGCCTGCTGGGTGAATGCGCCGTGCCCATCTCCCCGGTAGATGTACACATCCGCCGAGACGTAGTTGCACATCGCGAGATCCAACTTGCCGTCGCGATTGAAGTCCGCAGCGATCACTCTGCCGGGATAGCTGCCCCCGGGATAATCCACGCGGGAGCCGAAGGTGCCGTTGCCCCGGTTGAGCAGCACCGTCATATCGGCTCCGTTGTTATTGGAGACGGCGAGGTCTGGGTACCCGTCACCGTTGAAGTCCCCGGCGACCACCCCATATGGCTTCGGGTCAACCGCATAGGCAACCGGCTGAGCGAACACGCGGTTGCCCTGATTCACGAGCACGAGCACGCGGTTACCATATGCATCGGAAACAATCAGATCGGGTCGGCCGTCCTGGTTCACGTCCGCCGAGGTGACCTCTGAGAACGCATCCTGCTGTACAGTACTGGAGGTAAGAAGGGTAACGCCAGGCTCGAACGTACCATCACCCAAGCCGTAGTGGACGGTGAGGGCTCCGCCCCCAACCACCGCATCTAGCTTGCCGTCGTTATCGACGTCCACCAGGTGGACCCAGCCGGGCTGAGCGGACGAAGGGTAGTTGGCGGGAGGCAGGAACGAAATCGGGTTCGGCGGCGGTGTGGGGCTGCCGTACTCCACCACGTAGCCGGGGCGCAGAGCTGTGCCCTTGTCGTCGTTCCAGGTGCCGTGGCCGGTCGAGAGGAAGAGCAGGCTGTCCTCGACACCTCCCAGGTTATTCGGCTCGCCCGGGTTCCAGCTGGTGTAACTCCAGGCTTCTCCGCTGACCCAACTCCACCCGCCGGCGGGTTCCGGGCTGTTTGGAGCCTGATGCCCACCGAGCCAATATCCGCCGGGGACTGCATCCGGGAAAGTGGAGACTACCCACTGGTTCTCGACGGCCGAGGTGATGCAAACCAGGCTACCCGCCATCCCGTGATAGCTGCGACTTTGCGCCGCGGCGGCGGCGTCGTACCAGTTGATGCCGTTCCCGGGAACCGCTACGGCCTCGTAATAGTGGCCGTTGGCAGGGTTGAGCACCGGGCCGCCGCCCTGCGCGACCGAGGGAACAACCAGGAGTGCTGCCAGGGTGAGCAGGCAGAGAAGTCCACACCAGGACAGAATCCGCTGGAAGAGCACCAAAACCTCCCGCCCGGCCAGTTGCTTGCTTTTCTGGGATGCCGGAGCGCGCCCACTCTGCGGGCGACCTTATGATTAGGTGTTCGCCGAAACTGTGCGAATCCCCTTTCGCGGGTGACCCGGCTACGGTTGGAGACCCTGCGGGCGTGGTGGGGCCTGCCCGAGGGGCGGCCGGAGCAGGGCTTCCTTCACGAACGCTAGATGCGGGAGGAAGTAGGGGTGGAGGCGCGGCCAAGAGGTCACGCCCGGCAGGCGACTAGCGCAATGATTTACTAGTGCGTACGGTAGTTGGTGGGATCGTAGGCGGCCGGGTCGTGGCGCGCATACCGGGGATCCTTTTGCCCCATC
>CAYQDT010000144.1:0-7676 GCA_964416225.1 uncultured bacterium | reverse complement strand
CGGCGTCCGTTTCCGCCGCTACGAGCACAGCCTTCAAGGGCTCTCCGCCCAGGCTGAGCAGCGGAGTGGCCTGGTTCACGGCTTCACCGGCAAGACGGATGCAAAACAGCTTGCTGAAGGTCAGGGACGGCGGGCGCCGAAAGGTCGCGATCCATCCCTGCGTTTCCACCCAACTGGCGAGGGCGGCGGGAATCAGGAAGCTGAAGGCCAGCAGGCAGCGCTGGAGGGGAGAGGTCGAGTGAACCACGGTGCTCCACGCGGACGGCAAGTCCGCCTGGATTAGTACCACCGCGGCCCACGCCAGGGATGCCGCCAGAATGACCCACTTCACCAAATGCCGCATGCCTGTCGTACCGGCGACCATTGCACAGCGCCCAAACGCCGCGCGGCTCGGGAGAGAATGAACCGACCGCTCTATTCAACGCGAATTCTATTCGGCCGGTTCCACTCCGGACCCAGGTTCCACTCCGGACCACTAGGTATAGTAGGTCGCGCCGCCGGGTGGGCGTAGGGAGCCATTCTCGCACGCGCCCGTGCACGCGGCACCGGCTACGTCCAACGCTATCACAAACTTCAGCCGCCGGAAAGGGCCGCGACCGGGGATGCGGACGGCGGCCCGGTGACCCGCCACCCGGCAATCGGGCGGATCTTCCAGGCCCGCGCCCGGGCTGCAGTCGCGCGCTTCGCCCGCCGGACCGACGAAGCCGGAACGGGCGGGGAGCCGGCCTGCACGAGGGAACGGAACGGGCGGTATCCAACACTATTGTTACGGAACAAGCGGCCTCGGACCATGGTCGGCGCATACCGCGCATCCCGATCTCCGCAAAAAGTTTCTCCGCCGGTGCAAGAAACGGCGGGCCGCCGCGTCTTGTAAGTGACGGTGTGAAGCAACCGAGGACGCGGCGAGTTCTGGCTCGCATTCGGCCTATCTTCGGCGCTCCATACCGCCTCTCAATCAGGAAGCCGTGCGAGAACCGATCCGGACGCACCGTTCCGGAGGCACCGCCCGGAAAACACCGTTCTGCAGGGACCGGCTCGCCTCTGTTCTTCCTGGCAGCCAGCCCGCCGCTCCGGCACCGGATACGCAACAACCATGAACGACGACGCGCTGGTGGCAGAGTGTTTGAAGGGAGACGAGCACGCGTTCCGGCGCCTGGTGGAGGGCCACCGGTCGCGGCTGCACGCGCTTGCCGCCGGAATTCTGCAAGACGGCGACCAGGCTTCGGACGCCGTTCAGGACGCCTTCTTGAAGGCGTATAACGCGCTGGGAGAGTACCGGGGGCATGGGGTCTTCGGAGCGTGGCTCCGGCGCATCCTCGTGAACCACTGCCTCTCGCTGCTCCGGCAGCGGCACAGCTACCTCTCCCTGGATGACCTGGACCGGGATGTGGCTTCCTGGGACCGCGGACCGGAGGACCAGGTGGTGGCGGCAAATGAGGCGGACGGCATCCGGCGGGCGATGAGCCAGCTCCCGGCCCACTACCGCACGGCGCTGGTGCTCCGGGTGGTGGAAGGATTGAGCTACCGGGAGATCGCGCAGCTCCTGGCGGTGCGTGAGAGCACGGTGGAAACGTGGATCCACCGGGGCCGGATGCGGATGCGCACCCTGCTCCAGCCGGTTCCCGGAAGCCGCGTTCCGGAGCGGCCCGGGCGCGTCGCCCCGGTGCGTCCCGCGCCATTCTCCGTACGAGGGCTGAACGGATGACCTGCCAAGAATACCACAATCGGCTGTCCCGGTACATGGACGGGGAGCTTTCCCGGTGGCGCCGCTGGAAGATTGAGAATCATCTCCGCCACTGCGGCGCGTGCTCTGAAATGCTGCGGGAACTGGAGGGAGTCGATCACGCGCTCTCCGCCCTCCGGGAGCCGTCGGCGCCGCCGTACCTTGCCGAGGCCGTCATGTTCCGGCTCCCCGCGATGCCGCCCGCGCGTCGGCGGCCGGGAGGGATGCTTCCGTGGGCGGCCGGCCTGGCCGTGGCGGGGATGCAGGCCACCGTGCTTCTGGGCGCCTACTGGTCCGGCTTCGCGCACGGCAGCTCCAGCACGCCGCGCCGGGACGCGGCAGCCATCGGCGCTTCGTCCACGTTCATCGGGGGCAACACCCCGATTCACGGGCTCGTCACCGGCGGGCAGCCGGCCGGAGCGGAGCCACGGGCCATCTTCCCGATGCCGCTGTTCGGCCGTCCCGCATCCGCCCTGACCTCCATGGAGAGCACGCCGATCACCAACGCCGCTTCCGTCCGGCGGATGACCGAGACGGGCCGCATCGCACGGTTGGGTCATCGCCCGGGATTCCAGCCCCAGGGAGCTCACTGATGTCCGTCGCACCCCTTTCGCTGCCGATCTATCCTCCCCCGGGGTCCGCCGGGGAACCGTCGATCACAACCGCCGAGGCAAAACGACTGCTGAGTCGCTATCGCTCCACCATCTATTCCTTTATCCGGCGCAAGGGTTTCCGGGCGGAAGAGGCGGATGACCTCACGCAGGAGACGCTAATTCGCGCGTACCTGAATCTGGACGGCTTCCGCGGCACGTCGCTCGACGCATGGCTCTACCGGATCGCCGCGAATGTATCGGTCGACTACCTGCGGAAGCGCCGGCTGCCCACCGTCCCACTGGACAGCGCGCCGGTCACGGAGCCGGACGAAGATCCCGTCATGCGCCTGGACCGGGATGAGCGGCGCGCCCGGGTCCAGGCGGTGATCGAGGAGCTGCCGGAGTGCCACCGGCGCATTCTGCGTCTCCGTTATTTCGAGGACTGCTCCCTCGCGGAGATCGCGGGGGTGATGCACTGCACCCCGCTGGCGGCCAAGCTGCGGGTGTTCCGCGCAGTGACGGCGCTGCGCAAGCGGTGGCGCACCCTCGGGCTGAATCAGCAGGCGGAGTGGCCGGCGGGATAGGGTGCCTTGCATCGGGCCGCCGCGAGGCGGGGGTAGGGCCGCGGATCCACGCGGCGGGACGGGCAGGTCGCCCGTCCTTTTTTGCTGCCGCGCTCCGGCGCGCCGCTGCCGCTGGCGCTGTGTTGCGATTTTCCTGAGTCCCGCACGCCGGGACGCGGCACGCGCCGGATCGCGAGGAATCCGAGCAGGCAGGCTCTAATCAGATCGGGGTCTTTGAGAGCCGCACCGTGGAAACCTCCACCGCCCGGGCGGGCTGGCGCTCGAAACGACCGACTTAACAGGATGTCGAGGCACCGCTGCGAGCGGGACCGGCCCCCATGCCGTTTCGACGCCCGCAAGCCCCCCAATGCGCCCCGGCACTGCTGCGGGCCCCTGCTGCTGTCGCTTCAAGATGGGAAATACCACACGCCGCCATCTCCTCGCTTTCGGACTGTCCGCACTGGCGACCGGATGGGGCGAGCACTGCGCGCGCGCGGAAGGAGCTGCTTCCCCGCGAGACGAGGCCGCCGGCCTGGAGGTTGACCTCTGCATCTACGGCGGCACCCCGGCCGGGATCGCGGCGGCGGTGCGCATGCGCCGCCTCGGGAAGCGGGTGGTCCTGCTGGAGCCGGGTCGTCACCTGGGCGGAATGACCGCGGGGGGTCTTTCCGCAACCGATATCGGAAATCCTCAGGCGATTGGCGGGATCGCGCGGGAGTTCTATCGGCGCATCTACGAATTCTACGCGCGGACCTACGGTCCCGCCTCGCGCCAGGTGCAGGACTGCCGCAATGGCTTTTTCTTCGAGCCGTCGGTAGCGGAAGCAACCTTCCGGAGCATGGTCAGCGATGCCGGCGTCTCCGTCCATTACGAGCAGCGGCTGAAAGAGGTTCGCAAAGCGGCAAACCGCATCGTCGAGATCACGATGGAGAGCGGCGCCGTCTTCCGGGCGCGGGTCTTCATCGACGCCACGTACGAGGGGGACCTCATGGCCCGAGCCGGGGTGTCCTATACCGTGGGGCGGGAATCGAATGCGCAGTACCGGGAGACGCTGAACGGCGTGCAGCTCGGCAACCCGAAGCATAACTTCCGCCTGCCCGTGGACCCCTACATTCGTCCCGGAAACCGGAACAGCGGACTGCTGCCGGGCATCTCGCTCGGCCTCGCCGGCGATCTCGGCGAGGGTGACCGGCACGTGCAGGCGTATAACTTCCGCGTCTGCCTCACCGACGTCAAGCAGAATCAGCTCCCATTCCCGCGCCCCAAGGATTACAACCCGGACCGCTACCTGCTGCTGGCGCGCTATCTGGAGGCGGGCGGGCGGGAGTTCCTGCACCTGTCCCAGCCGCTCCCGAACGACAAGTCGGATGCGAACAACTTCGGGCCGTTTTCCACCGATCTGATCGGCGGCAGCGACGCCTACCCCGAAGCGGATTGGACCACCCGGGAGCGCGTTGTTCAGGAGCACGTCAGCTACCAGCAGGGCCTCTTCTATTTCCTCTGTCACGACGAGCGGGTGCCGTGGTCCATTCGCAAGGAGCTCGGCCGGTACGGGCTGGCGAAGGATGAGTTCACGGACAATGGCGGCTGGCCCCACCAGCTCTACGTCCGTGAGGCGCGGCGCATGGTCAGTGACTACGTCATGACGGAGGCAAACGTGCGCGGTACGGAAGCCGCCGAGGACTCGATCGGGCTTGCCGCGTACTCGATGGACTCGCACAACTGCCAGCGTCTCGTGGTCAACGACCAGGTGGTCAATGAGGGGAACGTGGAGCAAGGCGGGTTCAAGCCGTATCCCGTCGCCTACCGCGCGATCACTCCGCGCGAGGCGAAATGCGCGAACCTGCTGGTCCCCGTCTGCCTCTCCGCCTCCCACATCGCCTACGGCTCCATTCGGATGGAGCCGGTCTTCATGATCCTGGGCGAGTCCGCTGCGGTCGCCGCCGCGATGGCGATCGACGCGAAGGTGCCGGTCCAGCGGATCGACGTGGAGACGCTGCAGACCCGGCTGCTCGACTTCGGCCAGATTCTCTTCTGGAACAGCCGCTACCGGCCGGTGGTAAAGGCCATCCCGCCGATCGATCCATCTTCTCTTCCGGGAGTGGTGCTGGACGATCGGGACGGCGAAAAAGTGGGCCCTTGGGTGGAATCGACCCTGCCGAACGTCCGCCGGGTCGGACCGGGTTACATCCACGACGCGAATGCGAACAAGGGCCTCCTCACCGTCTCTTACACGCCGGATCTGCCGGATGACGGCAGCTACAGCATCGTGCTCCTCTTCCCCTCCAATCCGAACCGGGCCACGAACGTCCCGGTGACCATCCGGGTGCAGGGCGTGGGAACGCAGTCCGCGGTAGTGGATCAGCGAAACCCGGAGCACAACGGGATGGCTTCGCTGGGCACCTACAAGCTGCCCAAGGGCAGGCGCACCACCGTGATCATCTCCAACCGGGACACCGACGGCTACGTCGTCGCCGACGCGGTGCAATTCGTGCCGGTCACGTAGGAAAGTCACTCTCGGTTCCTCGCCGCCTCCCCGCCCGGCTCTCCGCTCGGTCTCTCCGCTCCGGCTCCCTGGGTGAGCGTTTAGCCGCCCGGGCCCGCGCGGCACAACAGTGGTGTCACCATTTCCGGGTTGGGAGGAGCAATGGACATCAAGATTGGCGTGCCGCTGATCGCGGAGGACGGCACCGCCGGGCGGGTGGAGCGGATCATTTTGCACCCGGCCACCAATGAGATCGTGGGAGTGGTTGCGACCCGGGGCGGGATCTTACCGCATGACGTGGTGATCCCCTCCGACCGGCTGCTCGCCGCGGACGGCAAGGGGCTGCGGGTGCGGGGCACGCTGGAGGAGCTCGGCGAGCTGGAGCCGTTTGCGCAGAGCCAGTACATCGATCCGCCGGAGAACTGGCTGCCGCCGACCGACAGTGCGGGCGGGATCTACCTTTTCCCCGCGACTCCTTACGCCGTCGGCGCCTTCGAGCGACCGGTGACCCAACCGGCGCCCGCCGAACATGAGGTGGAAGAGCTGAGCCCGGGCGACGTGGACGTGAACGGAAACACGACGATCTTCTGCGCGGACGGGCCCTGCGGGAAGCTCGAGCGCGTGGTGACGGACGGAACCACGGACCACGTGACGCACCTGATCGTCCGGCGCGGGTCGATGATTGGGGAGGGGGTGCGAGTCCCCATGGAGTGCGTCGCCAGCCTCGGCGATGACGGGATCCGCCTCACGCTGACCCGGGACGAGCTGGGGGACCTGCCGGACATCGACGATTGACGGCCCGCCCGGAGCGGCGCCATGGAGCTCGCGCCATCCCCGCGGTGTGCGCCCGATGAGTCATGAGTAGGGGTCGGCCCTCCGCACGTGGAGGGCCTCACCCGTCTGCGGACGCAAGCGCGGGGGTGGCGGCAGCTGACGGGCCCGCGGACGGAGGACCGCACTACGGCCGCCGTGTGCGGCGCCGCGGGCACCATCGCACCCTTCCATCCTGTCTGCCATTCACGCTCAACGATCACCGGGGATGCGGACAGGTCCGGATTGATCCGAGCGACGGGGACAGGACAACCGTCCCGCCTGACCGGATCTAATGCCCGGAGAGCAAATCATGGAGCCGGAGGCGAAATCATGGAGTATGTGAACCTGGGACGAGCGGGCGCGAAGGTCTCGCGGATCTGCCTCGGGACAATGATGTTCGGCAGCGCGACCGACGCCGAGGAGAGCACGCGGATCATCCACCGCGCGCTGGAGGCCGGCATCAACTTCATCGACACCGCCAACGTCTACAACGCCGGCGAGTCGGAGGTGATCACCGGCCAGGCCATCCGCGACCGCCGCGCCGACGTAATCCTTGCCACGAAGGCGAAGAACCCGATGGGCGCGGGTCCCAACGACCAGGGTCTCAGCCGCGTTCACCTGATTCGCGCCTGCGAGGAAAGCCTGCGCCGGCTCGGTACGGACTATATCGACCTGTACTATCTCCACGCGCCGGACCGGTCGACGCCGCTGGACGAGACGCTGCGGACCGTGGATGAACTGGTCCGGCAGGGGAAGGTCCGCTACGTCGCCTGCAGCAACTACTACGCCTATCAGGTCGCCAAGATGCTCCATCTCGCCGAGCGGCACCGGGGAGAGCGGGTGGTCTGTGTCCAGCCTCTGTACAACATCGTGAATCGCGAAGCGGAAGTGGAGCTGTTCCCGCTCTGCCGCGAGGAGGGACTGGGGGTGGTGGTCTACAGCCCGCTCGCCCGCGGCGTGCTGACGGGGAAATATCTTCCCGGTGAGCCGCTTCCCGAGGGAAGCCGGGCCGCCCGCGGCGACCGCCGGATTCACCAGACGGAGCTGCGGGAGGAAAGCTTCATGGTGGCAAGCGCGCTGCGACCGCTTGCGGAGCGCCATCACGTGCCCCTCTCACAATTTGCGGTTGCCTGGGTGGTGGCGAACCCGGTGGTTACGAGCGCGATCATCGGCCCCCGCACGATGGATCAGCTCGAGGACGGGCTTGCGGCGCTGAACGTACCGCTCGACCAGGAGGACGAGGACGCAGTCGATGCGCTGGTCCCGCCGGGCTGGAAGACCGGCCGCGGGTACCACGACCCGAACTACCCCGTGCGCGGCCGGATCATGCGCTAGCGACCCTCCGCCGGGCCGCCGAAGACGGCCCATCATTCGGGATGCTTCACCACAGGTACCCGGCGAGGACGGAGCGGGAGCCGGAGAGGGATAGAGGTCCGGCTGAGCGCAAGCCCGTCCCGTCGCGGCGGACCCGGCTCCATCCCGTCACCCACCGCCCGGGT
>CAYQDT010000143.1:0-7702 GCA_964416225.1 uncultured bacterium | reverse complement strand
CTGTTCGTGGCGGCGACGCCGGTCCTGCTCGTGGCGCAGGTAACTACCTCGGTGGGGGTCATCGAGGTGACGCCGGGGGCCGCATTCGTGGGGTGGTGCATCATCCTGGTAAACGTTGCGTTCTTTATTGCCTGCGTGAAGCTGCTGATGAGCCGCTCCGCTTGAGCGGGTGCGCGCGCTCCCAGCACCTCGCGTGCGGCTCCGCTCGCTCGCGCTGCAAGAGAGAGCGCTCGCCGCCGAGCGCTCCGATCATCGTCGTGGAATTCCGGTCTCCACCCGAACCGGCGGGTACCGCGGGTGAGATCGCAGGGTGTGCGGAATGCGTGTGGTGTACTGGATCGACTGGTCGTGCGAGCCGAAGCGACAACTGGGTATCGAGGGCCTCCGCCGCCGCCTGCGGGAGCTGGAGCGTCTTTCAGCCGGTTCCGCCGTGACCGAGGATGAGGCCACGCGCGCGCTCGAGGCCGGCTTCGCGCTGCGGCCGCTTGCGTTTCACTGCGGGCGATGCCGGGCGAACCATCGGCGGCGGGAATTCGGCTGCCTGGGAGCTCTGCCGCTGCCGCTCTCCGCCCGCGCGGAGGAGTGGCTGATGGAGCGGCTGCCGCAAACGCTGAAGCTGGAGACGGGCTCTCCCGAGGAGCGGCGGCGGCTGGCCGCGGTCCGGGAGCTGCTCCGCCTGCTGCGCGGGGCCGGCACGGCCTCGGACGCCCTGGAGCGGCGCCTCCGGAGTGCCGCCCCGGTTCGGCTGCTGCAGCGCGCGGAGCCGGCCGTCCGGCGCTACGGGTTCTTGCTGCGGCCGGAGCGGGTGTCGAGCAGCCAGCTGCTGGATCTCCTGCTGTGCCGCGGCGAGCTTGGTCCGCTGCTGGGGGAGACCGTTCTGCGGGCGCTGGGAGTGTGGGTTGACGGAACGAGCGGCTCGGACGGCCTGCTGGAGGCGGTGTTCACGCAGCCGGAGGAGCACAGCGACGACCCCTCGATTGCGGCTCTGAAACGGCTATTCCTGGCGCTGATGGTTGCCTCCAGTCTGGATGCGGCGGTGCGCTCGGCAGTGACGGAGTAGGGATATGGCGTCCGGAGGAGGCAATCCGCACGTGGAGCTGGTGGCCGGGGACCTCCGACTGCGCCCGCCGCGCGCGGAGGAGGCGGAGCTGTACGCCCGCTGGTGGGCGGACGAGGAGGTGCAGTGGGGCTTCTGCTCGGAAGCGCGGAGCGCGGACGAGATTCGAGCCGCCTTTCCGGAGCTGGAGCACGAGGCGCGGGATATCGGCCACTGGATCGACTTCGTGATCGAGCTGAACGGACGCGCGGTCGGCAGCATCTGGTTCAGCCGGTGGGACCTGGATGCGGCCACGGCGGATCTGAACATCCTGATCGGCGAGCCGGAAGTGCGGCGAATCGGGCTCGCGCGGCGGGCGATCCGCATGGTGTGCGGGTGGGCGTTCCGGGCGATGGAGCTTCGGCGCATCACGCTCGGCCCGAGGGAAGACCACGTCCCCGCAATCCGCTGCTACCGCGGAGCGGGCGCACGGCTGGGTCCCCGGGCGCACGACGCGGTCACGTTCCGGGGTGAGACCCTCTGTTTTCAAGAGCTGTACTTCCTACCGGAAGACTTTGTGCCAGAGGACTTTTCGCCGGAGGGGGGCGCCGGCGATGCCGGGGCCGGGAAGTCCGCCTCAGGAAGCGCGCCACACGAAGGCGGGGTCCCCGAACAGGGGCTCGGCTAGAGCGGTCAGGCCGCCGAGCTCCACCAGCGCCGCACCGGCAACCTCGCTGCCGACCAGCACCTCGCCGGGATTACCGCGCTTCTGCAGGATCGCGGCGCGGTCGATGACCGGGCTCTGAAGCTGCCCGATCGAGCCCCCGGGGGACACGGGCACGTCACCGGCCGAGACTCCGCACCGGATCCGAAAGGGGTCCGTGAGGCGGTTCCACTGCTGATTGAACAGGGGAAGCTCCTCCTGGAGCCGGCGCGCGGCACGGATCGCGTCCGCGTCCCGCGCGAACATGCACATCAGGCCATCGCCCGCCGCCGCATGGAGCTCGCCGCCGCACTCGCGGACCGTCCGCTCCGCCCATGCCTGAAACCGTCCGAAGGAATACTCGGTCGCCAGGTCATCCTTCCGTTTCATCTCCGTCGAGCCGGCCACGTCGACGCTCAGGAAGGCGCGCCGCTCCTTCTGGCCCTCCAGGTGCCGCTGGACGGTGAAGAGAAGATCGAGTAGCTCGAGCCGCGAGACTTCCCCCGGGGAGAGCTCTTCCTCCGCGGTACGGCGGAAATGGGACAGGAGGATCCCGCCGCCGATGTAGACTCCCCAGCCGAGGAAGAAGAGCGCTCCGGCAAACTCCTCGTGCCCGTGTGCTCCGGCAGTGGAAGCGGCGCCGATCAGCGGCAGCGTCCAGCCGGCAGACCACCAGGCAGCGGCGAACGGCCGCAGGAGCCCGCGCCCGCGCGCCTGCGGTCGGAATTCTCGAGGCCGAAGGTTCTCCACCCGCGCTTCCGCCCGCCGTTGGACGGCCGCTTCCCGCGCGGCGCTCTGCTGCTGCGAGACCTGCGCGAGCGCTTCGCGGATGAAGGCCGGCTCGAGCCCGACTTCCGCGCCGATTGCCTCCATCTCCCGCACCGTGAGGTGGTCTTGCTTCTCACGCTTGAGCCGCTCGGCCAGGCCCACGACCTTTCCCAGCGTCGCACGGTCGTAGAGGGGTTCCGCTTCGGTTGTGTGGTGTAACCGCATGCTGCTTTCCCGGCCAAGGAAGGCGCCGTCAAGGCGGTCGAGACGCGGGTTGGACGTTCCGGGAGCCGCGCCGCCCATCGCGCCGCCATTACACTATTCACCCTGGAACCGGATCACCCTTGTCCGTGCCCAGGGCGCGCCGCAAATGCGGGCCGGAGACGGACCATCGCTGCCGGGCTCATTGTTTACGAGCCGCCGCCGCGCTATAAGCGCTCCGGGGATGACGCGCGAGCGGTCTCGGAAGCTCCGGCGCGGCGGCAGGGGCCGAAGGGCGTACGTTTGGTTCGGGGTCGGGACAGCGCTCCCGCCGGATCGCAGCACCCACACAGAGTGCTGCGGTCCAGGCCCCACGGGAAAGGGGATTGGGCGGGGTCAGGCCGGAACGTCGGTGTCCCGTCCTGAAGCGTGCGGCTCCGCACACCCGACGCGTCCGAATATTTCCAATCCGGAACCCGGTTCCGGGACGAGGAGTCGGGGCAAATCGTTCTCCCGTCCGCTGCATCCAATCAGTCCAATACGGGCGGGGGGCCGGAGTGCCGCGAGAATGACCTGCCCGCAGGCGGTTCGTGTCGCGCCTGGGACAGTCCACGCGGGACTCGCGTGGAGGTCGTGAATTCGTTAAAATACCCCGTTCTTCCCCGATTGAAACATCGGAGCGTCCGGAGCCGCCGGAGCCGCTACTTCTGACTTCCGCCTGGTCTCTATGCTTCCTAACGACCCTCGAGTCAACATCCTGCTGGTTGACGACCATCCGGCTAACCTGGTCGCTCTGGAAGCGGTACTGGAGACCCTGGGAGAGAACCTGGTCCGTGCCGCTTCGGGGAAGGAAGCGCTCGAACGGGTTCAGGAGCAGGATTTCGCCGCGATCCTGCTCGATGTCCAGATGCCCGGTATGGACGGTTTCGAGACGGCGCGCCGGATCCGGGAGGTTGAGCGGGCGCGGCAGACGCCGATTCTCTTCCTCACGGCGGTCCACCGCGGCGCGGAGCACGAAGCCCGGGGCTACGCCCACGGCGCGGTAGACTACATCGCGAAGCCGTTCGATCCGGACGCGCTGCGGTCCAAGGTGGCGGCGCTGGTGGAGGTGAGCAGGCGAAGCTATAGCGCACAACACGAGCTGGTCCGCGCCTGCCACGCCGCAATTCTGGAAGCGTCTCCGGATGCCGTTATCACCATCGATGCCGAAAGCAGTGTCGTCGAATGGAACGCGGCGGCCGAGCGCATCTTGGGGCGCCGCCGTGCGGAGGTACTGGGGGCGGATCTGGCCGAGCTGGTGATCCCGCCCGGCTTTCGGGCCGCGCACCGCACCGGGATGGCGCGCTACCTGTCAACCGGGGAAGGCGTTATCCTGGGTACGCGCCTCCAGCTGGCCGCGCTGCACGCCAGCGGCCGCGAGCTTCCAGTCGAGCTGACGGTGACGCGCATTCCCAGCGTGGGGCCGCCCCTCTTCACGGCCTACCTTCGTGATCTGACGGACCAGAAGCGGCACGAGGCGCGATCGCTAGTGCAATTCGAGGTGACGCGGATTCTTGCCGAATCACCCGGACTCGCACAGGCGGTCCCGCACCTGATGCGGGCGATCTGCCACAGCTACGGGTGGGATTGGTCCATCTACTGGGAGGTGGACCGGAACCGGGATGCGTTGCGGATGATCGACAGCTTCCCGTACCTCGATCCCGCGGAGACGGACTTCGCCAGCATGACCGTCGATCTTGCCCTGTCGCGGGACCGCGGACTCCCAGGCCGCGTGTGGGCGAGTGGGCAGCCGCTCTGGATCGATAACATCGGCCTGGAGCCCAACTTCCCGCGGGCCGAGGCGGCACTGCAAGCAGGCTTCCGCTCCGCGCTCGCCTTCCCGATCCGCAGCACCGGCGGAGTGCTGGGGATCATGGAGTTCTTCAGCCGTGAGCCGCGGGAGAGCGATACCGCAGCAGCGGAGCTCCTGAGCTCCCTGGGAAGCCAGATTGGCCAGTTCATCCAGCGAAAACGGGCGGAAGAGGAGCTGCAGCGGCAACAGGAGCGGCTCCATCACCTGCAGTCGGTCACCGATGCCGCACTGGCGCACCTTCCCCTGGACGAGCTGCTGAACGCGCTTCTGGAGCGGGTGTGCCGGGCGCTTCACGCCGACACGGCGACGGTGTTGCTTCTGGAAGAAGGCGAGCTGGCCGTACGCGCGTGCAAGGGACTGGCGGCAGAGCTGAAGCATGCGGTGCGGGTGCCGCTTGGTCAGGGCTTCGCGGGCGCCATCGCAGCAACCTGTAAACCCAGGATCATTCCGGAACTGGACCGCGCGGAGGTCCACAGTCCGCATCTCCGCGAGGCGGGACTCGACTCCCTGCTTGGGGTGCCGCTGCTGGTACAGGGGCAGGTCATCGGGGTGCTTCACGTCGGCAGTAAGCAGCCGCGTCACTTCACCGACGACGACGTCAACTTCGTCCAGCTGGTCGGTGACCGCGTGGCGCTGGCTGCCGACCGTGCCCGCCTGATCCACACCCTGGAGGAAGAGAGCGCGCGAAAGAGCGATTTTCTCTCCATCATGGCGCACGAGCTGCGGACACCCCTCTCCGCGATCACCAACGCGCTGTACATCCTGGAGAACATTGAGCTTCCCGACGACCGGGCCGCCCGCCAGGTGCTGACGGCCAACCGCCAGACGCGGCAGCTTGCCCGTCTGGTGGAAGACCTGATGGATGTGGGCCGGATTAGTAAGGGCAAGATTGAGCTTCGCCAGGAAGCGGTTGCGATCTGCGACGTGGCGCGCGGTGCAGCGGAAGCGGTGCGTCCCTTCGCGGAGGCGCGCGGCCAGGAGTTCGGCTGTCAGATCACTCCCGAGACGCTGCTCGTCGAGGGCGATCCGGACCGGCTGGAACAGGTGATCACCAACCTGCTTCAGAACGCCGTCAAGTATACGGAGCCGGGCGGCGAAATCCGGCTCCTGGTTCAGCGCGAGGAGGGCGATACCATCGTGCAGGTCCGCGATACCGGGATCGGGATCGACCCGCCACTGCTGCCGCAGATTTTTGACCTCTTCCAACAGATCGATCGCCAGGAAGCGCGGGCACGGGGCGGGATGGGCATTGGCCTCGCGCTGGTAAAGCGCCTGGTTGAGCTGCACGGCGGCACCATCGAGGCGGCCAGTGCCGGACGGGGCCGAGGCGCGGAGATTACGGTGCGCCTGCCGCTGCTGGAAGGCCCGCCGTCCGGCGAGAACACACGCCCCTCCCGCCGTAATCGCCCGCAGAGCTGAACCGACGATCCGAGCCCCGGAAGATTGCCGCGGAGACGGCTGAGCTGCCGGACGCCGGACGGGATCCGTATCGTCGGCGGAAGCGGGTTCGCAGGCGCTCTTCATCTGACGGACGGAAGCCTGGTATGCCGGATCGGATGCTCGCCGTGTCCCGACGAGAGTACCGAGCGGAGCCGTGCAAGGCTCCGGTGCGGCCCCGCCCCGGTTCGGTGCTTCCGCGCGTCCGGTCAGGAGCGGGCCGGGTGAACCCGCCGGCAATCTTAGACGACTTCACCATCCTCACCACGCCGGCGTCGCGTCAATCCCGTCACGGGGCACCGATGCGGCTCTCCTCACCGGAGCCGCTCCGCTCCCACCAGCGGACTCCCTGCATCCGCTCGTCGACGCCGTGCCGCTGGCGATAGTCGGCGAGCGCCTCTCGATAGCAGTGCACGAGGTCGCCGGCCCATTCCTCGCCGGCGGCCTCGGCGTCCAGCACGCGCAGGTAGCCCTGAAGAAGATAATCATAGCCCCCGGCTAGATCTCCCTCCAGCGCAATCTCCTCCACGTCGGCCATCGCCATCCGCCAGAGCTCCAGTTCGATTCGCGGTAACAGCGGTATGTCCATTCCGACGGCGTGATACCGCGAGGCTACCTCGATTTACACGCACCGCGTGGTCCTGCCCGGTGCGTGCGCCTGGAAGACCGGCGCATGCTCGGCTGATTCCACGGGCCCGAAGCGCCGGCGGTTTGCCGGACCGGCGACCGGAGCCTGCCTCGCTGGAACCCGGGGAAGCCCCGAGCCCGCGCCGGCCTACAATAGAGGCGGGGGTGAAGCATGAGCGAGCGGTATCAGGGAAAGGTGCGGGCACCGGAGTTTCCGGCGGGGCTCGAGTGGCTGAACGTCGAGCAGCCGCTCACGCTGAAGGGGCTGCGCGGGAAGGTGGTCCTGCTGGACTTCTGGACCTTCTGCTGCATCAACTGCATGCATGTGCTTCCGGAGCTCCGCAAGATCGAGGAGCGCTTTCCCGAGGAGCTGGTGGTCATCGGAGTCCACGCCGCGAAGCACGATGCGGAAAAGGACACCTACAACATCCGCCAGGCGGTCGTCCGATACGATATCCGGCACCCGGTGGTCAATGACCGGGACTTCGTGATGTGGAGAGCGTATGCCACCCGCGCCTGGCCGACGATTGTGATCATCGACCCGGACGGATACGTGGTCGGCGGTCACAGCGGGGAGTTCGACGGTGACCAGCTCGCCGGGGTGCTGGGGGAGATCATTGCTTCTCTGGACGCGCAGGGGAAGATTGATCGGACGCCCGTCCCGCTGGCGCTGGAGCGCCACCGTCAGCCGGAGATGCTGCTCTCCTTTCCGGGCAAGGTGCTGGCCGACCCGGCAGGGGACCGCCTCTTTGTAGCGGATACGGATCACCACCAGATTGCGCAATTCCGGCTCTCGGATGGCGCGCGGGTGCGAGTGTACGGCGCCGGCGAACCCGGTTTCGCGGATGGGGAGCCGGCCCGCGCGCGCTTCCGCGCCCCGCAGGGGATGGCGCTCCATCGAGACGCTCTCTACGTGGCGGATACCGGGAACCACTCGGTGCGGAAGATCGCCCTGGGCTCCGGCTACGTGACCACGGCCGCGGGCACCGGCCGCCAGGCGCGCCCGCTACCGGAAGAGGGCTCCGGCCGCTCGGTCGCCCTGAACTCCCCCTGGGATGTGCTGGCGGTGGAGGACTCC
>CAYQDT010000142.1:0-7704 GCA_964416225.1 uncultured bacterium | reverse complement strand
GGGCTCGCGATGCCCGGCTCGCCGGCCATCGCGGGCCGGAAGCGGCGGGTTCTCCTTGTGGAGGACAATGTCGACGCCGCGGAAACCATGGAAGAGCTCCTCTCCGCCTGGGGATACGAAACGCGCGTCGTCCACCGGGGCGACATGGCGCTTGGCGTGGCCTCGGACTTCCCGGGGGACATTGCGCTGCTGGATATCGGCCTCCCCGGGCTGGACGGCTACGAGGTGGCGCGCCGCCTGCGTGCGGACCCGGGCTGGAGCGGCGCGTCCCTCATTGCGATCACCGGGTACGGCCAGTCCGAAGACCGGCGCCGCGCGGAGCAGGCGGGATTCAACCTGCATCTGACCAAGCCGGTCGATCCCGAGGTGCTTCGCGGCGTGCTGGAGCGCCTTTCAACCGGCTTGTAAGCCAATCCGAAAACGCGTCCCCGTGGGCGGCCCTGCCCCGAGCGGCACCGGATGCCGCGCTGGCGCATTGGAGTTTGACGGGAATTCCCGCCTCTGCTATGATGCGAGACCGTGTGGGTCCCTTCCCGGCGAGCTTTTCGCCGCGGCACCGGATCCCCCACCGGACACGATTACCGGACACCAACATGCCCAAAGTAAAAACGAACAAGACCGCGTCCAAGCGCTTCAAGGTGACCGGCACCGGCAAGCTCATGTTCGAGCACAGCCGGCTGAACCACCTGATGATCCACAAGAAGAACGGCGGCCGAACGCGCCGGATGCGCATGGACGGCCTGATGACCAGCGCCGACCAGGCCAAGACCCGGCGCCTGCTTCCGAACGGACTGTAATCCGGCGTCGCGGCTTCGGAGACTCGATGAGGCTCCTGCAGCCGGACCGCCGGATCATGGGCGCCAAAGAGGGGGTGGCTCCCTCGCGGCCCCACCATCCATTCTGGACGCCGGCTCGCCCGCGTCCGCTCTGACAGACGGAGAAACAAATGCCACGTGTGAAACGCGGGATGATGACCCGCAAGCGCCACAACAACGTGTTGAAGCGCGCCAAGGGCTTCTGGGGCAGCAAACACAGCCTTTACCGCCAGGCGAACGAGGCGGTGATGCGCGCGCTCAACTACGCGTACCGGGACCGCCGCGTCCGGAAGCGCGACTTCCGCAAGCTGTGGATCGCGCGGATCAATGCCGCGTGCCGCAGCCAGGGCATCACCTATAGCCGCTTCATCAACGGTCTCACCAAGGCCGGGATCAAAGTGGACCGCAAGATCATGGCGGACCTGGCGGTGAACGAGCCGGCCGCATTTTCCGCGCTGGTGCAGCAGGCTTCTCAGGTGCTGGGCGCCTGATCGAACGCCGCGCTGCACCGTTCGACGCCTCTCCGCCCTCCCGCCCGGGAGCGGCCGAGAGGCGTTTGGCTGTTCAGAGATGGTGGCTGGTGACGGGGTGAGAGGTCCGTGTCCTCGCGGGCGGGACGGCCGCGCGCCGGCGCTCCGGCCGGCAGCGGCGCCTCACCTCACTTCCAGTTACCGGTCCCGGCGCTTCGCGCTGCACGGCATGCTGCGGACCGCCGGCCCTATCCCCGATACCGACGCTTACATCGAACATGGACCAGCTAGAAACCCTCCAGCGAGAAGCCGCAGACCGGCTCCGCGCAGCCGCCACACTGGCGGATCTGGACGCGGTGGACGTGGAGTACCTGGGTCGAAAGTCCGGGAAGATCAGCGGGTTGATGCGCACGGTCGGGAGCTTGCCGCCGGAAGAGCGGCCGCAGTTCGGCCAGCGGGTCAATGCCGTGAAGGACGCGCTCACGACTCTTCTGGAGCAGCGGCGCGCCGAGCTCCAGTCCGCGGAGACCGCGCGCAAGCTCCGGGACGAGGCCGTGGACGTGACCCGGCCGGGGCGCGTGCCCGTGATCGGGCGGCGCCATCCGCTCACGCAGACGTTCGAGCGCGTCTCCGACTTGCTGGTCGGTCTCGGGTTTCAGCAGGTGGACGGGCCCGAGGTGGAGGAATACGCGTACAACTTCGCGGCGCTGAACTTCCAGGAAGAGCACCCGGCCCTCGACGAGCAGGCATCGTTCTACGTGACGGAAGATCTGCTGCTCCGAACGCAGACGACCGCGCTCCAGGGGCGCGTCATGCCGGCGCTTACCCCTCCCTTCCGGATCTTCACGCTCGGGCGCTGTTTCCGGTATGAGGCGGTGGATGCCACGCATTACCACACCTTTCACCAGGTCGATGCGTTCATGGTGGACCGGAACGTAACGCTGGCAGACCTCAAGGGCACGCTCGGCAGCATGGCCCGGGAGTTGTTCGGCTCGGACGTGACGGTGCGCTTCCGCCCGGACTATTTTCCGTTCGTCGAGCCGGGCGTTGAGATCGCCGTCAAGCTGCCCCACCGCTGGCTCGAGCTCGGCGGTGCCGGGATGATCCATCCCAACGTCCTGCGCCACGTCGGGATCGATCCGGAGGAATGGTCCGGGTTTGCGTTCGGGTTGGGACTAGACCGGATGCCCATGGTTGGCCACGGAATCCACGACATCCGGCTGCTGTTCGAAAACGATTTGCGGATGCTGAAGCAGTTCTAGGCGCCCTCCGTTGCTGGACGGCCCCTGCGTATCCTACCTGCTCCGCTCTTGCTGAAGGCACTCCCCCCGGCGGGGAGCTCACCACTATGCTGATCCCTGTTGAATGGCTCAAAGAGTTCGTTGAGGTTCCGGACGACCCGCGCACGCTCGCCGACCGGCTCACCGCAACCGGCAATGAAATCGAGGAGATCCGGAGCTCTCCGGACGGCCCGGTCTTTTACCTCAAGCTGACGCCGAACCGCGCGGACATGCTCGCCATGCGCGGCATCGGGCGCGAGATCGCGGCACTGTACGAGCGGCCGTTCCGGGAGATCTCTCCGGAGCTGCGCGCGAGTGGGCCGGCGGAGCCGGAGGTGCGGGTCGAGGTGGAAGCTCCGGAGCTGTGCCCGCGCTACGCTGCCCGGGTGGTCCGCGGCGTGCGGATCGGCCCGTCGCCGGAATGGATGCAGCGGCGCCTGGAAGCGGCCGGCATGCGCGCCATCAACAACGTGGTCGACGTGACCAATTACGTCTTGCTGGAGCTCGGGCAGCCGCTGCACGCCTTTGACCTGGATCTCCTCGCGGAGAGTCGGATCGTGGTCCGCCGTGCCCGGGAAGGCGAGACGATCATCGCCATCGACGGAACCGAGCCCCAGCTCGCGCCGGAGATGCTGGTGATTGCCGACGCCTCCCGACCAGTGGCCATCGCGGGAGTGATGGGCGGACAGGAGACCGAGGTCTCGGAGCGGACCACCAGCATTCTGCTCGAGTCCGCCTACTTCGATCCGACCAGCGTGCGGCGGACCTCCAAGCGCACGGGGATCGCCAGTGCCGCTTCCTATCGATTCGAGCGAGGTGTCGATCCCGCTCAGGTGCTCCGTGCGGCGGACCGCGCCGCGGCGCTGATTGCCGAACTCTCGGGCGGGACCGTCAGTGAAACCGTGATCGACGTCTACCCCCGGCCCATCGCGCCGAAGGCCATCCGCTTCCGGCCGGAGCGGTGCCGAGCGCTGCTCGGCATCGAGGTAGCGGACGGGGAAGCGGAGCGGTATCTGACTCGCCTCGGAATCGCCGTCGATCGGGAGAGTGCCGGGGTCTGGCGCGTTTCGGCGCCGACGAATCGTCCGGACCTGGCGATCGAGGAGGATATCATCGAGGAAGTCGGCCGGATGTACGGCTACGACCGCCTCCCCGAGACCCTTCCGCAGGGGGCGCCGGGTGCCGGGCGGCGGAGCGCGATCGACGAGCTGCAGCGGCGCGTGCGCGAGCTGCTAACCGCTCAGGGGCTGTATGAAGCGGTGACGAGCACGCTGATCGGCGCGCAGTTCCTCCGCCAGTGCCGCCTCGAGCTGTCACCCGTGTGGCCCGAGAGCCGGGACGCCCGCCCGGTAGCGCTCCGAAACCCCTTGAGCGAGGAGTTCAACACGCTGAGGCCCTCGCTGCTGCCGGGCCTGCTGCTCGCCGCGCAGCACAACCTGCGGCACGGCTCGCGGGATGTCTACCTGTTCGAGGGCGGGTTCGGCCACAGCCGGTCCGGCGACGGCGAGCCTGAATACCGGCTGCTCGTGGCGGGCCTCTTGCTCGGAAGCCGCTGGTCCGGCGTCTGGAACGCCGAGAAGAGCGCGGCCGACTTTTACACCGCCAAGGGGACCGTCGAGGCGCTGGCCGCGGGGATCGGTCTCCCGCCGCTCGCTGCCGAGCGCGCTGCGGATCCTGCCTTCCACCCCGGCCGCGCGGCCTGGCTCTCCGCCGGGGACGAGCGGATCGGCCTGGTCGGAGAGCTGCATCCGGAGGTCGCGGTGGAGCTGGACCTTCCGCGGGGCACCTTTCTCTTTGAGCTGGACGGGGAAGCGCTGCTGCGCATGACGGCCGCGGACCGGCAGTATGAGGCCCCGAGCCGCTACCCGCGCGCGCTCCGCGATCTGGCAATCGTGGTGGACGCCACGGTGGAGTGCGGCCGAATCGAGGCGATTCTCCGCGAGGAGATGGCCGAGTTCGGACGCGGCGTTCGCCTGTTCGACGTCTACTCGGGGAAGCCGCTTCCCGACGGGAAAGTCAGCATCGCGTATGCCCTCGAGCTCGGAGCGGAGGATCGCACGCTCACGGATGCCGAAGTCGACGATCGCCTGGAGAGCGCCCGGCGGCGGCTGCAGAGCGAATGCGGCGCCGAATTTCGCGGCTGATCCGGCGCCGGCGGACCGCGTGGAGCGGCGCCGGCATCGAGCCGCCGCGGGCGCGGAGAGCGCCGAGAAACGCCCGGCCGGCAAACAAAAGGGCGGGGGCTCGATGGAGCTCTCGCCCTTCTGCATGGCCCCGCCGAACGGGCTCGATGGAGCCGCGCTCCGGCTGCTCGCCCGGGTGCCGCGGTGTCCGGGCGCTACTCCGCGTACTTCGCCCGGACCGTCTCGCGGAACTGCGTCACGTAGTCGGGCGACTGCTCGTCGATTGAGAACCGATCCAGTCCGAGGTACCGAAGCAGCGGCTCGAACTGGTCGACGAGGCGGAGCGGCCGGGGGCCCTCCAGCGGCTCGACCACTTCCATATACACCCGGAGCAGCGCTTCCGTGCCGCTCGCGCGGACCAGCGTCCAGTGCCGGATGTCTCCCCGCGCGTCATAGACGTTGATCCGCATGCCGTCATGCGGGAAGGGCCCCGCGCGGTAATACTCCACTTCCTCACCGCCCTCAACCCGGAAGCGCCGCGCCAGGGGATGGATCGTCTTCCACTCCCCCTCCGTTTTGACGAGCAGGGAGATCTCCTCGAGGTGCGTCTCTGGCTGCGCGGCGGCGTGCGCCGGATCGTAGCCGAGTAACCGGAGGAGCGTGCTGCTGTTTTCCGGGCTGTGAAGCGCCACGAGCCGCTCGAGCATCTCCTCCTTGACCCGATTCGCCTCGTCCGCTCGCTCCGGATCCTCGGCGGCGGCACGGCTCGGGAGATAGGCGTCGAGGCGCTCGAAGTAGGCTAATGACCCGAACTGCTCTCCCATTTCCAGGTAGAAATCCAGCACGGAGCGGCCCTCCAGCTTCATTCGCGCCGCGATGTTGAAGAGGGCCAGCGCCAGTGCGCAGGTGTCCTTATCCCGGTGGATCGTATCGCCGGCCTCGTCCCAGGGCCGGAACGGGCCGATCTGCGCGCCACCGCTCTCCTCCATCAGTGCCAGGATCACGTCGCCGGATCGCCGCGCGTCGATTTCGCAGGCCCGCTTGCCGAGATTCTTGAAGCCAACGGCCGTCAGGTGAAATGCCAGGCCGAAGCTGCGCGCAAGCTGCTCCGCGAGGACGCTCGTGGCGATAGTGGTGAGCAGGTGATATTTCTCGCCCCGGACCTCTCCATTCCGGAGGGCCGCTCGCAGTGCCGGGGCGCTCCGTCCGGTGGCGGTGAGCAGCCGATCGTAGGCAATCAGGGTGAAGATCTGGTTCGGGGTAAAGCGGACGGCGTTGACTCCGCCTTCGAACCGGCTGGTGAAGAGGCCGAACCGGCGCGCCCGCGCCACCTCCTCGTCCGGAATGACCACCGCGGTACCGATCCGGTCGGCGTCCATATCTGCCGTCACCGAGACCAGGATTTCCCGGTGGGTGGTGAGCTCGTGAATTGCGCCCGATAGAACGAGGGTATTCGGGTCGGACGGGTCCGGCTTCTCGATCCCACCGATGCTGGGCTCCGGGCGCGCATTCAGGAGCTGAATGGAATGGCTCCAGTTGGCGCCGGGAAGCAGGAGGTCCAGGTAGCGGCGCATGGCCATGCCTCCGACCCCGTGGAGCCCGTCGAAGAGAAAGCCGGCGCCGGGTAGAGCCCGGCGGAGCGGCTCCAGGTCCGCTTCCGGAAACGTGGCCCGCAGGTAGCGCTCGCCATAGATCCCCTTCGCGTCCACCTCCTCCACGAGTGGCGACGGCAGGGCGCCGAAGCGAATCTCGCCACCCTGCTGGAGCAGGGCCTGAAGTTGTGCCGCGATCTTGTCCGAGATGTCGTCCGTGTCCACCCCGCCATACGCCGTGCTGGACTTCACTCCGTTGTGATTCGGCGGATTGTGGCTGGCGGTGATCTGGATTCCGCCGCCGAGATGCGCGTAGAGCGCCATGAATGAGGTAACCGGGGTCGGCGTCGGCTCGGCGTTCCGATCACGCACCACGCGCAGCCCGTTTCCGACGAAAACCCGGGTGAAGATCTCACCGAATTCGCGCGAGAGGAAGCGGGCGTCGTAGCCGACGAAAGCACCTGCCCGCTCGTTTTCCCCGCTCTTTTCCGCCTGGAAGTACTGGGCGTAGGCCTGGGCGATCAGCGCCACGATGGTCGGACTGAGCTGGGGCGTGCGCTCGGCCTCCTCAAGAGCCAGGTGGGTCAGCCGGGGCGTATCGGCGATGAGGCCCCGCACGCCGGCGGTGGATTTCGCCAGCCGGTCCAGCAGCCAGTCGACGTTTCGCCGGTGCCGTGTCACGAACGCGTGGTCCACCCGGATCCGCGCTTCCTGGTCGGGAGCGGCGAGGACGGCAAGGATCTCGGCGGGGCTGGTATCGGGCACGGACGCTCTCCTTAGGATGGGGGCTTCGGTCTGCGGCGTTCACGCCGCGGGTCCACGGACCCTACGCGCGCGCCGCTCGCGGAACGGCTGGGGGCTTGCCCGGCGGCGGGCACTTCATTTTGCGATATAGCCGCTCCGCATGGGCCGTGAAACGCGCCGCGGCTCGCCGGATTCCAGGTCCCGGGAGGCCGGGTCGACGCTGCGGCCGGCGGAGGCGGGCAACCGGAGCCCGGGGCGGCTACCAGCGATGCTGCAGGAGGCCGCGGCGTTCCAGATCGAGCACGACCATCCGGGCGCCTATTTCGGGCCGCACCGGCGCACCGGCCTGGATTCTTGCTTTGAGACGCTGCCAGAAAGCACGCTCCGTGCGGGACGGGATCGTGCCGTCATAACCGGCGTTGAAGCAGCTTTCGCACCATTCGATACGCACCGCGCCGCCGTGGAGCGGACCCCAGAGCGTCTCCCAATGGTTTCCGAACCGGCAGCGAGCGCACGGGTTGTTCCGGGCGCAGAGGAGCAGGAAGAGCTGGCCATCCGCCGTGCGGAAGCCGCGCGGCCGTCGCCGCCAGTCGACGCGTACGCGCAGCACGCGGGTCTCGCGGTGCCCGTATAGGCGACCCGCGGGGGAGACCGTTTCGGAGTGCTGGTGGGTGCGGCAA
>CAYQDT010000141.1:0-7705 GCA_964416225.1 uncultured bacterium | reverse complement strand
AACATCCTCGCCTACACGATGCCCGGATTCGCGACGAGCGATAAGACGCTGCAGAACGCGCACCGCCTGATGGCCGCGCTGGGAGTCGCCGCGGAAGAGATCGATATCAAGCCTTCCTGCGTCCAGATGCTGCGGGACCTGCACCACCCCTTCGCGGAGGGAAAACCGGTCTACGACATCACGTTCGAAAATGTGCAGGCGGGTGAGCGGACCTCCCATCTCTTCCGCCTGGCGAACATGCACGGCGCCATCGTTCTCGGGACCGGCGATCTGAGCGAGCTGGCACTGGGCTGGTGCACCTACGGCGTCGGCGATCAGATGTCCCACTACAACGTAAACGCCTCCGTGCCGAAGACCCTCATCCAGCACCTGATTCGTTGGGTGGCTCATTCCGGCGAGTTCAACGTGGAGACCAGCGAGACCCTGGAGTCGATTCTGGACACGGAGATCTCTCCGGAACTCGTGCCCGCGGCGGAGGCGGGAGGCGACGGTCCGGCGCAGAGCACGCAGGCGAAGATCGGCCCATACGAGCTTCAGGATTTCAACACGTACTACGTGACCCGGTTTGGATTCCGGCCCAGCAAGGTCGCGTTCCTCTCCTACCATGCCTGGAGCGACAAGTCCCGCGGCGCCTGGCCGGACTTTCTTCCGCCGGAAAAACATAACGAATACGACCTCGCCGCCATCAAAAAATGGCTGGAGGTGTTCCTCTTCCGCTTCTTCCAGATCAGCCAGTTCAAGCGCTCCGCCATCCCGAACGGCCCGAAAGTCGGCTCCGGCGGCTCGCTCTCCCCGCGCGGGGACTGGCGCGCGCCCAGCGACAGCGAGTCGGTGGTGTGGCTGGAAGAGCTGCGGCGCGGGGTCCCGGATTCGTGAGCGCCGCGAGATCGCGGGAGCGGTCCGGCCCGTTCCCGGCGCGCTTTCCGTCCGGTGGCGGCTCGCTTTATCTCGAAGCGAGAGCCGCGACGCGCCAGCCGGCCGGCCGCCGTGGTGAGGCGCCGGCGGGTCCGGCCGCGGGCCGTGCGGCGAGGGCGAGTGCTGTTGGTTTTTGATTGCTTGCTCCGGAGCGGCCCGTTCCGGTGGCGCGGGAGCGTCTCTCGCAGGATCATAAAACTATTCGAGCGGTTCCAAATGACGCATCGCGGGCGCATGTGCCGGCGGTGGTCCCACCGGCGCGGCGGCGGGCCGTGCCCGCTGTACTGGAAGGGAAGGTGTGCCACGTTAATCGGGAACGGATCTGGATGGTCGCCGGGGGCTGCACGGCCGCGGCGCGGACGGCAGCGCAGCGATGCCGGGGTCTAAACGCACCGCCGAGACGGGCCCGGACCTGGGTGCCGGGGAGCTCAGCGCGCTCCTGGCCGCCCTGCCCGCCGCCCTGCTCCTGCTGGACGTGCCGGCGGAGCGCCTGGTGTACGCCAACGAGGAGTTCCGGCGCCAGTGGCGCCTGGATCCCGCCCTGCCGCTTTCCGAAGTCACCGCCCGGATGGTGGAGCTGACCGCCGCTCCGGAACTCTTCCTCCAGTCCTGGTCGCAGCGAGCCGCCTGCGCGCTGGCCGCAACCGCGCCCGACACAGTCTTTCGCCTGCGCGAGGGCCGGGAACTCCGCTGGCGCACAGTCTCGATCCCGCGTTCCCCGAAAATGACGCCCTACGTGGCCCACCTGTTCGACGAGGTTGTCCCCGCCACCGCGGCGGCCGGCGACGTGCCGGATGACCTCTTCCGGCTGACCTTCGAGCAGGCTGCCGTGGGAATGGCGCTGCTCTCGACCGATTATCGCTTCCTCCGGACGAACGGGGCCCTCTGCGGGCTGCTGGGGTATGAAGAGCCGGATCTGCGCGCACTGCGGCTGCCGGAGCTGATCCCGCAGGATGATCTGGAGGCGCGCCGGAGCTGGGAACTGCACAGCGAGCGCGGCGCGCCGACGGTCCATTTCGATCAGCGCCTCCTCCGCCGGAGCGGCGAGCCAATCTGGGCCCACCTCTCCGTTTCCGTGGTGCGGGACGCCTCCGCCCAGCCGGCCTGCTTCCTGGCGCAAATGGAGGACGTAACCCAGCGCAAGCGGGACGAGGCGGAGCAGGAGCGGCGCGAGCAGGCGCTGGTGACGATGGCCACCACGGACCCCATCACGGGTCTCTACAACCGCCGGTTCATGCTGGAGTTCCTGAACCACCGGCTGCTGGAGGCCAAGCGCACCGGCCAGCCCGTCTCCGTGCTGATGCTGGACATCGACCGGTTCCGGGAGCTGAATGAGAAGCACGGGCAGGACGGCGGCGACCGCGCCCTGCGCAGCGTGGCGCAGTGCCTCCAGCTGGCGCTGCGGGAAAACGACCTGGCGTGCCGCTACGGCGGTGACGAACTCCTAATTGTGCTGGCCGGTGCGCCGCTGCCGGCCGCCCTCGCCGCCGCCGAGCGGCTCCGGGAGCAGCTGCGGGAGGCGCGTCCCGTGGCGGAGCTGGAAGCGCCCATCACCTGCTCCATGGGGGTGGCTACCTTTCCGGCTCACGCCTCTACGTCCGCCTCGCTGCTGAAGGCGGCGGATGTGGCGCTCTACCAGGCGAAGCGGTCCGGCCGGAACCGGGTGTGCGGCTATGAGCCGCCGCCCGCCCAGGAGCGGCCCCAGGAGCACCTGGAGGCGCTCCGCGCGGGGCTGCAGGATGCCTCAACGGACGCCGTCAAGGCGCTGGTGACGGCCATCGATCTCCGGGACCGCTACACGGGCTCCCACTGTCAGCGCGCCACCCGGCTGGCCGTCCAGCTTGCGGAGCACCTCGGCTGCCCACCGGAGGAGCTGGAGATCCTCCGCCTGGGGGTCCCCCTGCTGGACGTCGGCAAGATCGGCCTCCGCGACGATCTCCTCACCAAGTCCAGCCACCTGACCCCGGAAGAGTGGAGCCTGATCCGCCAGCACCCGGTGTGGGGCGAGCAGTTGATCCGCCGCGCGGCGCTACCGAAGGAGGTGCTCAAGCTGGTCCGCTGGCACCACGAGCGGCTGGACGGCACCGGCTATCCGGACGGGCTGAGCGGCGACGAGGTCCCGTTCCTGGTCCGCATCGTGAACGTGGCGGACGTGGCGACGGCTCTCCGGGAGGACCGGCCACACCGGCGGGCCTGGCCCCGGGAGCGGGTGCTGGAATACCTGAGCAAGCAGGCGCCCACTAAGCTGGACGAGAAGGTGGTGGCGGCGTACTGCGAGGTCTGCCGCGGCCGGTAGCCGTGGAGCGACGGGACGCGCGGCTCGGCGCTAGTCGGCGTCCCGCTCCCGGTCGCTCTCGAGGAGCTGGAGCTGGCGGCGGGCATCCGCCACGGCGGCCGAGTGTGGAAACCGCTCGATGAACTTCCGGAGCTGCTGCTCGGCGGCGGGCCGGTTCTTGGCGCCCAGGTAGAGCTGTGCCAGCTCATACTGGTAGCGAGGGCTGTCCGGCTCCAGGAGCAGACTCTTTTCAGTGGCCAGCGCGGCGAGGTCGTACCGGGCCGTGGAGTGATGGATCCGCCGGACGTTCTCCAGGATCCGCAGGAGGACGGCCCGGGGGGCTGCCGGCTCCAGCATCTGCGCCAGGGGCGGCGGCTCCGTCCCCGTAGCCAGCAGCCACCGCTCGGAGAGCTCCTCCGGCCCTAGAATGAGGCCGCCGTGGAACGGGTCGATCGCCAGCGGCTCGGCCTCCGTCACGTAGCGGACCAGGAAATGCGAGGGGAAGCTGACGCCGTCCAGCGGCCAGCCCAGCCGCCCGCCGATGGCCAGCACCACCACGGACAGGGTGATCGGAATGCCGAGACGCCGGTCCAGCACCTCGTTCAGATAGCTGTTGCGGGGGTCGTAATAGTTATCCCGGTCGCCGTGGAAGCTTTCCTCTTCGAAGAGGACCCGCCGCAGCAAGCCGAGTCGGCGGCGCGGGTCCGCTCCGGCGCGGCCGTCCGGGAGTGCCGCCTCGATCTGGAGAGCGTAGCCGTCCAGGCGAGCAAGATACGGCCCCGGATTCAGACGCGGGTATTCGTCGACGGCAAGCAGCAACGCCGCCCGATCGATAGGGAACGGGCGGGCGTTTTGCTCGACAAGGCGCTGCAGCTCTGCGCGCGCCTGAGTAGGGCTCACCGTCCGGTTACTTCTTGGCCGGGGCCGCGGGCTTCGGCTGCTGTTTGGCTTTCGCCTTGACGGATAGCTCCCGGCGGTGCCGGCGACGCCGCAGTTCGCGGTCTCGTTCCGTGGGCATGGGGTTCATTGCTCCAAGACAGGTGCTGCCAGGCGTGACAGCCACCATTAGATAGCGCGTCCGGCTTCGTGCCGTCAAGCACGCAACTGCTTTCACTCCACGCGGGCGAAAAGACTGGGACGGCTCCCCTCATCCGAAGTTCGGGTTGGGGGCCATGGTCACGAGGAGCACCAGCCGCTCCGAGGTATGATTGCGGACGCCGTGATCTTCACCGGCGGGGGCGAGGACCGCATGCCCGGCCTCCAGCACCCGTTCTTCGGCGCCGATGGTGAACGTTCCCGCCCCTTCCAGCACGAAGTAGATCTTGGCGTTCTCCGCATGCGCATGGGGGCGCTGCGCCTGGCCCGGCTCCAGGCCATACAGGTCCAGGAAGAGCTGCGGCACGTTGAAGACGTTCGTCTTGACCATCTTGTCCGGAGCGAACCGGATCTTCTCCGCCAGGTTGACTGCGTGCATGTTGATCTGCTTTCGTGAGGGCCGGATTCCGGCCGGCGGCCGCTGAAGAGGGATCGGCCGCCGGCGAGGGCCGCCGCGGCGAGCGCCGGGGCCGCGTTACAGCGGCTGGCGGCCGGCAAAACCGGACTCGAGGTCGTGCCAGTAGCCGATCTCTTCCTCGCCGAGGTGCCAGCAGAGCAGCACTTCCGCGCCGTCTCGCCAGGCGGGGAAATCGATCAGCCCCCGGTCAATGTCCTTGAGCTGGACGCCCATCGCCAGCAGCCGCCGGATTTCCGCGTTCAGGCGCTGGACGTCCGTGAGGAAGCCGTGGGCTTCGTGCCCGCCGCCGTTCTGCCCGGCCTTCTGGAGGACGGGGCGCGCCTCCTGCCAGTCAATGATCATCCGGTCCCGGTGCTCCCGGATGTGAAGCAGGAGGTCGCGGATTTCGGGGAGGAGCGCGCTCGCCTCTTCGACGGTGAAATGTTTCTCGAAGTGTGCCATCGCCACCCCATCACGGCCCGCGTCCCCGGTGGGTCGCTGGCTCCTTTCAGGATATCACCGCGGGCAGGGGGCCGGGAGCGATCTGGCGCACGAAAGAGTGGCCCCGGGCGGTTCGGAGCGGGAGCAGGGGCGCCGCCGGAGCCGGGGTTTACCCGGAGCAAGCATGACGCGACTGGAAGCACTGGAGCTGCTGCACGCCTATACGGAGAGCGAGAGCCTCCGCAAGCACGCCTATGCGGTAGAGGCCGCCATGCGGGCGTACGCCCGGAGGATGGGCGCCGACGAGGAGCGCTGGGGTCTCGTGGGGCTGCTGCATGATTTCGACTATGAGCGCTGGCCGCAGCCGCCCGACCACACGCGCGAGGGGGCCCGGATCCTCCGGGAGCGCGATGTGGATGAGGAGATCGTCGAGGCGATCCTCTCCCACGCCGAGTGGAACGGGATTGCGCGGGACACGCCGTTGAAGAAGGCGCTCTTCGCGGTCGACGAGCTCAGCGGGTTGATCACCGCGGTGGCGTACGTCCGTCCGAGCCGCAGCCTGAGCGAGGTGGACGTTGCCGCGGTCCGGAAGAAGATGAAGGACCGGACCTTCGCACGGGCGGTCCGCCGGGAGGACATTACCGAAGGCGCGGAGTCGATGGGCGTGGAGCTGGATGAGCACATCCGGATCTGTATCGAAGCGCTCCGCGGCATCCACGCCGAGCTGGGCCTGTGAGCGAGCGGCCCGGAGCGGCTGTTTAAGGGGGTGCTTCGCGCGCCGGTCCGCCTCCGGTGCTTGAAGCGCATCCGGAGCGGATTTCCACGCCGCCGGCCCCCGGTACCGTCTCGCCCTCGGGTTCCGCGGGGCCGCGGCTCTCCTCGCGAGCACCGGGCTCCCGGCCGGCGTCCGCTGGAATGTCCTCGAGCAAGCGGCCCAGGAGGTCCGGGTCGACCGGCTTCACCAGGTGGTGATCGAAGCCGGCCTCGCGGGCTCTTCGGCGGTCGTCTTCGCTTCCGTAGCCGGTCAGGGCGATGATGACCGGGCCCCTCGCCCCTCTCACGCCCTCCCGGCCGGGAGGGCGCGGGGAATCCGGGGACGGCGCGGCGGCGGGAGCCGCTTCGTACACGGCCCGGATGCGCCGCGTGACCTCGTATCCGTTCATGCCGGGAAGATCGAGGTCGCACAGTACCACATCCGGGCGGTATCCGCCCGCAGCGGCCAGCGCCTCAAACCCGTCGTGAGCCACGCGCACCTGGTGCCCCCATAGGCCGAGCAGCTCCGCCAGGGTCTCCGCGGCATCGATATTGTCATCCACTACTAGGGCCCGGAGCGACACCGGAGCCCGAGAGCCGCTTTCGCGCGGGCCCGGGTGCGCCGGGCGGGAAGGGGGGCTCGCGGGCAGGGGCAGACGGACGATGAATTCGCTGCCTGCGCCCGGACCTTCGCTGCGGGCCTCGACCGTGCCGCCGTGCATCTGGACCAGGGTTTTCACGAGAGCCAGCCCGAGCCCCAGTCCGCCCTGGGAGCGGTCCGGGGCCTGCTGGACCTGGGTGAAGGCCTCGAAGATGTGCGGGAGCATCTTCGGGGCGATGCCCATTCCGTTGTCCTGCACCCGGATTTCGAGGGACCGCTGCGCGCGGCTCTCGCCGGGACCCGCGGCCGGGGAGGCCGGCACCGCTGCGACCGGGTTCGAAGCGGGACTCTCCGGAAGCAGGACGCGGGTCATGAGCCGGATCCGACCGCCGGGGTCCGTGTACCGGGCGGCATTCGTCAGGAGATTACTGATGACCTGTCCGAGGCGGACCGGATCCCCTTCCAGCCAGACCGGTTCTTCCGGAAGCTGAAGGAGCAGCGTGTGCCTGCGGGCCTCGATGAGCGGCCGGGCGATCTCCACGGCGCCGTGGGCCAGCGGCTCGAGAGCAACCTGCTCCTTGCGGAGATCCACCTTGCCATGACTGATCCGGGAGACATCCAGCAGGTCGTCGACCAGGCGGGAGAGGTGCTCCGTCTGGCGCCCAATGATCCCGCGCAGGCGCTCCGCGCGCGGCCCGGAGGGTGGAATCTCTTCCAGCAGGTGGCTCGCGTTGGAGATCGCGGCCAGGGGGTTGCGAAGCTCGTGCGCGAGCATGGCAAGGAAGTCGCTCTTCGCCTGATCGGCACTCTGCGCCGCACGATAGAGGCCGGCATTCTCGATCGCCATCGCGGCCCGGTTTGCCAGGTCCTGCGCCAGGGAGAGCTCCTCCGGGCCGTATTCCCACCCGCCGTCGCTCACCGCCAGCGTCAGGGCCCCCAGCACCCGACCCCGCGCGGAGAGCGGCACGCACAGGTAAGAGGTGAGGCCCAGCCGGCGCAGCAGCGCCACGTGGGCCGCATCCCGTCCCAACAGCGCCAGCGCGGAGGAATGGAGCACGGGGAGATGGATCGTCGCCCCGGTCCGGAGGACGGCGCCGGGACCGTGCCGGTCCTCCGGCGTCACCGGATAGCGGCGGCTGATCTCCTCCACGGTCTCCATGCGGCGCGGGTCCCGGTGCACGGCGGCAACCCGCTCCACGGAGTGGCCGGCGTCCAGGTCGAACGCGCA
>CAYQDT010000140.1:0-7751 GCA_964416225.1 uncultured bacterium | reverse complement strand
CCGCGGCTGCCGGCGGCTACCGCTCCAGCTTCCAATCTCCGTGGAGGGGTGGCGCAACCAGAGGCTCCCAATCCTCGCGGCGGACGTTGGTCACGCGCATTCGGTCGCCGTCCCACCGGATTTCCCGGCCGAGGCGGTAGGCGACATTGCCCAGCAGCACCGTCTCCGAGAGCGCGCCGCTGTAATCGAAGTTGCAGGTGGTCGGCCCGCCGCTCCTGATCGCTTCCAGCCACTCCTTGTGGTGCCCGATCGAGTCCGGGATGCTCGGAGCCGGGCGCTGGTAATCGCGGAACTTCTCTTCGGGAAGCAGCTTGTGGTGGTCGTAATCCGCCAGCAGTTCTCCTTCTTCACCATGGAAGAGGACCCCGCTCGACATGCCGGTGCTCCGGATCTGTCCCTGCTCGTCACGCGGTCCGCGGATGCCGTGCCACCACACCACCTGTACGGGGCCGCGGTCACCCTTCGCCGCGTGATGGTAGTCGACGCGCATCTCCACGGGGACCGTATTATCCGCGTCCGGAAACCGGGTGCCGGTGGCGACGACCCGCTCCGGTGAGCGGAGGTCCAGCGCCCAGTGCGGCAGATCCATGTAATGGCACGCCATGTCCGCAAGCACTCCCCCGCCGTACTGCCACCACCAGCGCCAGTTGAACGGAACGATGCTGGGGCTGTACGCCAGGCGCGGGGCAGGACCCACCCAGAGGTCATAATCGAGCGTGGTGGGGACTTTGGCATCGCCGCCGGGGAGCTTGCCCGGCGACGGCTGCTTCTCACACCAGACGTCCACCCGCTTGACGCGTCCGATCGCTCCCGCCCGGACCAGCTCCACCACGCGGCGATAGTTGGAGCCCGCGTGGATCTGCGTCCCCATTTGCGTGACCCGCTTGTGCCGCTTCGCCGCCTCGCGCATCACCCGGACCTCGTGGACGGAATGTGCGAGCGGCTTTTCGCAGTAAACGTGTTTGCCGCTCTGCATGGCCCAGATGCTCGGAATCGAGTGCCAGTGGTCCGGAGTGGCAACCGTAACGGCGTCCAGGTCGTTCCGGTCGATCACGCGGCGGAAATCCTGAACCACCTCGGCGCCGGGGAAGCGCTGCTTCGCGTCGGCGGTCCGGGCCAGGTCGACGTCACAAAGCACCCGCACGTCCTGATCCGCGACGCTGTTCCAGGAGAACGCCCCCTGGCCACCGGTTCCGATGATCCCGAGACGGAGGCGGTCCGCCGCGAACGCCGCGCGCGCGACGCTCGGACCCAGAGTGGCGGCGGCGAGGCTGCCGAATAGAAAGGTACGGCGTGGGAGACGCTGGGACATCACTCTTCTCTCTTCTCTTTTCACCAGGGGCTAGAGCCGGGGCGGCAGCGCCGGGATGCGGGGTGGCGCCGCCGAATGCCCATTGCCCGTTCCGAGAGAAATGCCCTTCACCCGCGGGAGGATTGCGTGAACCGGGGCCGGAAGGGCAGCAAGGCGGCGGGGCTACCGTCCAGGCGGATGTCTCGTGTATGATGGAAGCTCTGGCGGAGTCCAGCCGTCACGAAAAGCCAACGCCGCGGCCCGTAACTCCGGCCTGCCGTCGGTTTCACACTCCCCGAGTTTTCACGCGTCCTTGCTGAGGCCCCATCCCATCATGCGCCTGCGTATCCTGGCAGCCGGAGGAGTCCTCTCCGCCTGGTGTTCGATCACGGCCCTCGCGGCGGCCCCGACCGATCCGACCGCTCGACCCTCCCGGCCCGGTACCCCCGCCGCAGCCCAGCCGGCGGAAAAGCCCGTTCCGCCGGAGCAGGCGGAATTCTTCGAGAAGGAAGTACGTCCGGTCCTCGCCAAGCAGTGCTTCGCCTGCCATGGCCCGAACGCGAAGCAATCGGGGCTGCGGGTCGATTCGCTGGAAGCGCTCCTGAAGGGCGGCTCCCGCGGCGCGGCGCTGGTTCCCGGGGACCCGGGCCGGAGCCTGCTGGTCCAATCGGTGCGGCATCAGAACAAGCTGGAGATGCCTCCGGGCGAGACCCTCCCCGCCCGGCAGGTTGATGCCCTGGAGAAGTGGGTGAAGATGGGCGCGCCGTGGCCCGGCTCCGGGAAGCCGGCGCCCGCTAAGAGCGCCGCGCAGACCTGGGACGCCATTTTCAAGGAGCGCTCGGACTGGTGGAGTCTCAAGCCGGTTCGAAAACCGGCCGTGCCGGCGGTGAAGAACGTGAAGTGGAGCGCCGATCCCATCGACCGGTTCCTGCTCAGCGCGCTGGAGAAGCGGGGCCTCAACCCCGCGCCGCGCGCGGACCGGCGGACGTTGGCACGGCGGGTCTACCTCACCCTGACCGGCCTGCCTCCCACCCCGGAGGAAGTGGAAGCGTTCGTGAACGATCCGGCGCCGAACGCCTATACGAAGCTGGCGGATCGGGTGCTCGCCTCACCGCACTACGGCGAATGCTGGGCGCGCCACTGGATGGACGTCGTCCGGTACGGCGAGACGCACGGCTACGAGTGGAACTATGAGATCCGGGATGCCTGGCGCTACCGGGATTACCTGATCCGCGCCTTCAACAGCGATCTTCCGTACGACCAGTTCGTCCGGGAGCACCTGGCCGGAGATCTCCTGCCGAAGCCCCGCATGAACCCGACCGAAGGCTTCATCGAGTCAGTGACCGGGACGGCGTTCTACCGCTTCGTTGAGAACGGCCATGACGTCTTCAAGGAGATCGGCCTGGACGTCCTCGACAACCAGATCGACACCCTCTCCAAGGCGTTCCAGGCAACGACGGTGGCCTGCGCCCGCTGCCATGACCATAAGCTCGACGCGGTCTCGCAGAAGGACTACTACGGCCTGCTCGGGATTCTGGTCAGCTCGCGCCAGGTGGTCAATCCCATCGATACGGACGCCGTCAATGCGCCCCGGGAGGCGAAGCTGAAGGCGTTGAAGGAGGGGATCCGGAGCGAGCTCGCCGCGGAATGGAGGCGGGAGCTGGCGGATACCGACCGTTACCTCCGCGCCGCACAGGCATTCCGGGAGAAGCGCGTCGATGCCGGCTCTCTTGCCGCCGGACTGGATCCGCAGCGGATTCAGGCGTGGGCGACGGCCCTCGAGAAGCACAAGGCCGCGCTGGAGGATCCGCTCAACGCGTGGGCGGCTTCCGCGGAGGCCGCCGCCGGCGGGAAGGACGTCGCTACGGCGTGGAAGGGGCTGGCGGCCCGCTACGCCGGCGAGCAGGCCTCCCGCGCGGACTTCAACCAGAAAAACTACACATCGCTCGGCGACTTCACGCACGGGAAGCCGCGTGACTGGCGGGTGGCGGGCCTCGGCCTGCGAGACGGTGCGGCGCACAGCGGCGAGTTCACCGTGGCGACCGAAGGGGACCGGGCCGTCAGTGCGATCCTCCCGGCCGGCTGCTTCACCCATCTGCTCTCGGAGCGTCTCGGCGGCGCCATGGAATCCCCATGGCTGCCCGCCAACAAGCGCTTCATCAGTCTCCAGGTTACCGGCGGGAAGAACGGCGTGGTGCGGATGATTCCGGATCACCGCCAGCTCACGGATACCGGCCGGGAGCTCCCGGCCGACGGGCCGCGGTGGATCACGGTCGGGCGCTCGCAGACGGATGAGTGGCTCTACCTGGAGCTGATCACGAAGATGCACAACGCCCGGTATATGGGCGATGGCGACACCGACCCCCGCTCCTACTTCGGCATCACCCGCGTGGTGCTGCATGACAATGCGGAGCCGCCCAAGGACGAGCTCTCCCGCTTCCAGCGATTATTCGGCGGCGACGATCCCACGTCGCTGGAGGGCGTGGCCGCGCACTACAAGACGGTGCTGGAAAGCGCGGTCGACGCCTGGGCCGCCGGCCGCGCGACGGATGACGACGCGCTGTGGCTGGAGTGGCTTCAGAAGTCCGGCCTGGTGGCCAACTCCGTCAAGACGATCCCCACGGTTGCGGAGCTGGTCGGGCAGTATCGCGCTGTGGAAAAGGAGCTGGTGCCCTCCCGCCTCGTCGCCGGCGTCGCGGATCAGGACGACGGCTTCGACGTGCCGGTGTATCTGCGGGGCGATTACAAAAACCACGGCGACATCGCTCCGCGGCACTTCCTCCAGGTGCTCGACGCGCCCGGTGAGCGCGTGCGGCACGGGAGCGGCCGCTGGGATTTGGCGGAGCACGTGGCCAGTCCTAAAAACCCGCTGACCGCCCGCGTGATGGTGAACCGGATCTGGCATCACCTCTTCGGCACCGGCATCGTGCGGACGACGGACGATTTCGGGCATATGGGTGAGGCGCCGTCTCATCCCGAGCTGCTCGATTATCTGGCCACGCGGTTCATGGAAGACGGCTGGTCCGTGAAGCGGCTGATCCGCTCCGTGGTGCTCACGCAGGCGTTCCAGCAGTCCGGACAGGCCGGCGTCCGGGCGAAAGAGGAGGATCCGGAGAACCTGCTCCTTCACCACTTCCCGGCCCGCCGCCTGGAGGCCGAAGCCATCCGGGACTCCATTCTGACGGTTTCGGGCCGGCTGGACGGAAAGCTGTACGGACCGAGCATCCAGCCGTATCGGGTGCATCCGACCCCGGAGCGGCGGCTGTTCCAGGGTCCGCTGGACGGCGAGGGGCGCCGGAGCATCTACACCAAGATCACCCTCATGGAGGGACCGCAGTTCCTCACGGTCTTCAACCTGCCGGATCCCAAAGCTTCCCAGGGCCGGCGCGACGTGACGAACGTTCCCGCACAGGCGCTGACGCTGCTCAATGATCCGTTCGTGATCGGCCAGGCCGAGTTCTGGGCCAACCGGCTGGTCGCGGAGCCGGATGCCACCATCGGCGCGCGCGTGGATCGCATGTTCCGGACGGCACTGGGCCGCCCGCCGCAGAAGGTCGAAGCGGAGCGTTTCGAGAAAGCCATTCGAGACCTCGCTGCGATTCAGAACGTGGCGGAGAGCGACATCCTGAAGAGCCAGCCGGTCTGGAAAGACGCGGCCCACGCCGTCTTCAACCTGAAAGAGTTCATCTACGTCCGGTAGGCAGCTTCCCCGATCGCGCCCCCGGCGCGGCAGGGGAACCCGCGGGAGTGATTGCTTTGAGTAAACGACACGACCAGACCCAGTGCGGATGCCCGGGCCGCCGCGGCGGTTCGCTCACCCGGCGAGAGCTGCTCTCCGCGGCGGGGACCGGGTTCGGCATGCTGGCCCTTTCCGCGATGCTGTCCGACGAGGCGCAGGCCGCCACCCGCCGGGTGGCGCTCCCGCACTACAAGCCGCGCGCCAAGTCCGTCATCTTCTGCTTCATGGACGGCGGCGTCTCCCACGTCGACTCATTCGACCCGAAGCCGAAGCTGGCCGAGCTGGCCGGGCAGCGGGTGGGCCGGGTGGATAACCCGACGGCCGGCGGCGACCGCAAGTGGCTGAAGAGTCCGTGGTCCTTCAAGCAGTACGGGCAGAGCGGGCTGCCGGTGAGCGAGCTCTTCCCGCACATTGCCAGGCTCTCGGACGAGATTGCGGTGATTCGCTCGATGAAGGCGGAGTTCCCGCTCCATTCCCGCGGAAACCTGCTGCTCCACACCGGCCGCAACACCGGCGGGCTTCCCAGTTTCGGCTCGTGGGTTACCTATGGCCTCGGGACCGAGAATAAGAACCTTCCCGGGTTCGTGGTCCTGAACTTCAACACCGTGCCGCCGGGCGGAATGGAGAACTTCTCCAACGGCTTCCTGCCCGCCACGCACCAGGCGACGATCTTGAAGGCCTCCGGCATCCCGATCGATGATCTGAGCCCGGCGGACAAGGTCGCTCGGGTGCAGCGGACGAAGCTGGACCTGCTGGACCAGCAGGATGAGGAGTTCTCCCGCTCGCTGGGCGTATCCGACCCGGTGGAATCGGCCATACAGAATTACGAGCTCGCGTACCGGATGCAGTCGCTGGTCCCGGACGTGCTGGATCTCTCAAAGGAGAGCGACGCCACCAAGAAGCTGTACGGGATGGATGAGGGCGAGGACCGAAAGCGGCTCTTCGGCCTCCAGTGCCTCCGCGCGCGGCGGCTGGTCGAGTCCGGCGTCCGGTTCGTCGAGGTCGGCTGCCCGAACCTCTACGGCAGCACCGGTACCTGGGATCAGCACGGCGACCTCCGCAAGGGCCACGAGCACAATGCCCACGTGACGGACCAGGCGGTCGCGGGATTGGTGCTGGACCTGAAGCAGCGCGGCATGCTGGACGATACGCTCGTCCTCTGGTCCGGTGAATTCGGCCGGACGCCTCACTCGGCGGGAAACGATGGGCGCGACCACCATCCGGAGGGCTTTTCGCTCTGGATGGCGGGCGGCGGCATCAAGCCGGGAACCGTCTATGGCGCCACGGACGAGCTGGGGATGCACGCCGTTGAAGGCGTCACCACGTTCCACGACCTCCACGCCACCATTCTGCACCTGCTCGGAATCGATCACACCCGCCTGACTTACCGCTTCGGGGGTCGTGACTTCCGTCTCACGGACGTTTCCGGGCGGGTGGTGAAGGAAGTCATTGCCTGATCCGGCCGTGACGCGTGATCCGGCCTGAACAGAAAATAAGACCGCGGTCCGGCGCATCGCAGCCGGACCGCGGTCTTATTTGGGACTCGAGCAGGCCGCCGCTACCTGGCGGGCGCATCGCGCAGCAGCCCCTGAGTGCGGAGCCATGCGGCGCACCGTTCCGGCCAGGTGGTGACCGGCTCGGACGTGCGGCGAAGCCCGTAGCCGTGGCCGCCGGTCGGATAGACGTGCAGCTCCGCGGGCACCCCCGCTTTCTTGAGCGCGCTGAACATCTTGAGGCTGCTCTCCACGGTGACCGGGTCGTTCTCCGCGTGTGCGAAAAATGTTCGCGGCGTCTCCTTCGTCACGCGGATCTCGGGCGCCAGGCCATCCCCCGCTTTATTCACCAGGTAGGCCGGATAGATGAGGATGGTGAAGTCCGGCCGGCAGCTCACCTTGTCCACGTCATCGATCGGGTCGTAGGCGCGGTGGTCGAAGTTAGTGGATTCCTCCGCCGCCAGGTGGCCGCCCGCGGAAAAGCCGAGGATGCCGATCCGGGCGGGGTCCAGATTCCACTCGCTCGCCTTGCTCCGGACCAGGCTCATCGCCCGCTGCGCATCTTGCAGCGGCTGCACGGGCGGCTGATCCGTCGGGTCGCCAGGACGGCGCGGGACCCGGTACTTCAGCACGATCCCGGTGACGCCCAGCGTGTTCAACCAATGGGCAACCTCCGTACCCTCCAGATCGTAGGCCAGGATGGTGTAAGCGCCGCCGGGGGCAATCACCACGGCCGCGCCGTTCGCCGTCCCCTTCTCGGGCCGGAAGACTTCCAGCGTCGGCGTGGAGACGTTGCCGAGCCGGATCAGCGGTCGGTCCGCCACCTTACCGTCCGTCGGCCTGGACTGATCCTTCTCCTCCCCGATGGAGCCGTGCTCACTCGGCGGCTGCCCGGGCCAGACGTTCAGGATTGCGTGCGCGTCTGCGGCCCGGGCCGCACCAGGGACGCAGGCGGACGCCAGCAGCGCCATCGCCAGCAGGGTCTCTCTCATATCGCTCCTCTCCACCGGAGGGTTCCGGCGGCTCCAACCAGCAGTGCCCGTGGTAAAAGCTGGGGGGGAAGGGTGAACGGTCCGTGCGTCGGACGGGCGACGAGGGGCGGCACCGGCATCGCGCGCGCCGCTCCCGAACCGGCCGCGACCTCTCCCCTTCTTCCGACGGGCGGAAACAACCTCCGAAGCCTCCTTCGAGGTCCCGACGGGGGCGCCAGGGGCGGCCGCAGCTTCGC
>CAYQDT010000139.1:4994-7763 GCA_964416225.1 uncultured bacterium | reverse complement strand
ACCACACGCCGCAGTCGATCACCATCTACGGCGCGGGCGTGATCGGCTGCGAGTACACCACCATGTTTCGGAACTTGGGGGTGAAGGTGAACCTGGTGAACACCCGGGGCAAGCTCCTGGAGTTCCTGGATGACGAGATCATCGACGCCCTCAGCTACCATATGCGAGACCTCGGCGTGCTGCTCCGGCACAATGAGCAGTACGAGCGGGTGGAGGGGCGAGACGACGGCGTGTACCTCTACCTTCAGTCCGGCAAGGTGCTGAAAACGGACGTGCTGCTCTGGTCGAACGGCCGGACCGGCAACACGGACGGCATGGGCCTGGAGGAGATCGCCATCCAGCCGGATCACCGCGGGCAGATCAAGGTGAACGAAAGCTACCAGACGGCGCACCCCCACATCTACGCGGTCGGCGACGTGATCGGCTATCCGTCCCTCGCCAGCGCGGCCTACATGCAGGGGCGCTTTGCCGCGAATCACTATCTTACGGGCCGCAGCGACGCCATCGACAGTCGGGATATTCCAACCGGCATCTACACGAGCCCCGAGATCAGCTCCGTCGGCAAAACCGAGCAGGAGCTCACCCGGGACCGGGTTCCGTATGAGATCGGCCACGCGCTTTTCAAGAGCCTGGCGCGCGCGCAGATCACCGGGCAGACCGTGGGCATGCTCAAGCTGCTCTTCCACCGTGAAACGCTGGAACTCCTCGGGGTCCACTGCTTCGGAGCGAACGCTTCGGAGATTGTCCACATCGGCCAGGCGATCATGGCGCAGAAGGGGAGCGCGAACACCCTGCTCTACTTCATCAACACCACATTCAACTATCCGACGATGGCCGAGGCGTATCGCGTCGCCGCGCTCAACGGCTACAATCGCGTCTGCGATCTGATCGGCTGCGATGCGTCCGGCACGTGTGATAGCCTCGCGACCTCGGACGGCAAAGCGCGGGCGGCGAAGGGTGCCACGGCCCCGGAGACGGAACCCGCCGCGGCGCTGACCGCCGTCTCCCCGAATTAACGGTCGGAACCTGGCCGCCCTGCTCCGGCCGGGCGGCCGCTCCGAACCCCACCCGTCGAGCCCGCGCGCAGTAGAGCCAGGCGTGACGCCGGGCCTGCCGGCTCCGATACGGTGTGCGCCCAGCCGGCCCAAGGCACGGGAGCACCGGCCGCGCTACCGGAGCGCCGCGCGCAACCCCGGTTGCCGCCGGGGGACGCATCGCTGCCGGTCGAGCCCGCGCGGAGCCGCCGCACGCACCGCAGGTCCGGAGATCGCTGGCGGCATCCTCTCCGAAACGTGAGCCTTCCACGGCCGGAGCCCGGCCACGGAACTGTAACGATCCCCCTAAAGCTTCGCCCCGAATTGTGACGCCAGTCACGACCACCACAGGAGCGGCACGGGGTGCGGATCAACAGCGCGATCAAGTGGAGAATCTATTCCCGAGCGGCGCTGTCCGGCGGTGCCCGGGAAGCAACCGATCACGCACACCGGTCCATGGGTGGAGTATCCGCAGTATTCCGCGACCGCAAGGTCCTGGTCATCGGAGGCCTGGGTTTCATCGGCTCCACGGTCGTCCGGCGGCTGGCCCTCGCCGGCGCGCGAGTCACCGTGCTGGACGCCCTCGCGCCGGAATGCGGCGGGAACCTCGCGAACCTGGTCGGCGTCGAGGCCCGGGTGGAGCTGTTCCGCGAGGCGGTGGGCTGCGCGACCGATCTCCGGCCGCTGCTTGCCGGGGTGGACTACCTGTTCAACCTGGCGGGCCGCTCCGGGCACCTGGATTCTCTGCGGGAGCCGGAGGCCGACCTGGAGAGCAACTGCCGGGCACAGCTTGCCATCCTCGAGGCGTGCCGTGCGGAGAATCCCGAGGTACGGGTGGTGTTCACTTCCACCCGCCAGATATACGGGCGCCCGCGGTATCTCCCCGTTGACGAAGCGCACCCGCAGGTACCGGTGGATATCAACGGCGTACACAAGGTGGCGGGGGAGGCGTATCACCGGCTCTATCACCAGTTGTACGGGCTCCGGACCACCGTGCTGCGGCTGACGAATACGTATGGTCCCCGCATGCGTATCCGGGACGCGCGCCAGAACTTCATGGGGGTGTGGATCCGGCGCCTGATGGAGCACGAGCCGTTCGAGGTCTGGGACGGATCCCAGATCCGTGATTTCACCTTCGCGGAAGACGCGGCCGACGCGCTCCTCCACGCGGCGCTCAGTCCGGAGGCGGAAGGCGCGGCGTTCAACGTGGGCGGGGAGCGCGCCTCGCTCCGGGAGCTGGCGGAGCTGTTGACCCGGCTCTGCCCCGGCCGCTACCGCGTGCGCCCCTTTCCGCCCGAGCGGAAGGCGATCGACATCGGCGACTACTACGCGGACGACCGCCGCTTCCGAGCGGCCGCGGGCTGGGAGCCGCGGTTCTCGCTGCAAGCGGGGCTGATGGAGACTCTTGCTTACTACTCGGAGCGGTGGAGGGAATACGTATGAGCAGCGCCTCGCCCCTTGCGGTCTCTCCGGCCCGGGTTCTCTCGGCCGACCCCGGCGGCGCCTACCGGGCGCGACGCGCCGAGATCATGGCCGCCGTCCAGCGGGTGCTGGACAGCGGGCAGTACCTCCTGGGCCGCGAGACGGAGGCGTTCGAGAGTGAGTTCGCGCACTACCTGGGAACGGCTAATGCCCTGGGAACGGGCAGCGGCACCGATGCGCTGGAACTGGCGCTCCGCACGCTCGGCATCGGCGCCGGGGACGCCGTGGTCACCGTCTCCCACACCGCGGTCGC
>CAYQDT010000139.1:0-4984 GCA_964416225.1 uncultured bacterium | reverse complement strand
GCCACCGTGACCGCGATCGATCGGGTCGGCGCTACCCCCATCCTGGTCGACGTGGACCCGCTGACCTTCACGCTGGACCCGGAGCGCCTCCGCCGCGTGCTGGACACGGACCCGGGACGAAGCGTGCGGGCCATCCTCCCCGTACATCTGTACGGCCATCCGGCGGACATGGCCGCGATCATGGAGCTGGCGAACGAATACGGGCTCCCCGTGGTGGAAGACTGCGCCCAGGCACACGGCGCCGCCATCGATGGGCGGAAGGTCGGCACCTTCGGCGATTTCGGTGCTTTCAGCTTCTATCCGACCAAGAACCTGGGGGCCCTGGGAGACGGCGGCGCGCTGGTCACCGGCCGGGCTCACCTGGCGGAGCGCGCCGCGCTCCTGAAGCAATACGGCTGGCGCGAGCGCTACGTGAGCCAGCTGGCCGGCATCAACACCCGTCTGGACGAGCTCCAGGCCGCGGTGCTGCGGGTCCAGCTTCCACACCTGGACCGGATGAACGGCCGCCGCCGCGAGATCGCCTCCCGGTATGAGAGCTGCCTCGGCGGCGCCGGGCTCCGGCTCCCCGGGAACCGGCCCGGCTGCCGCCACGTTTTCCACCAGTACGTGGTGCGCTCCGGCAGCCGGGAGGAGCTGCGCGCCTTCCTGGAGGCGCACGGCGTGCGCGCGCCGGTGCTCTACCCCCTTCCGGTCCACCTCCAGCCGGGCTACCGGGACCGCGTGCGGATCGGGCCCGGAGGTCTTGCGGTCACGGAGCGAATCTGCCGGGAGATCCTCAGCCTGCCCGTGTTCCCCACCCTCTCGGATGAGGAGGTGCGCCACGTCATCGGCGGCGTCGAGCAGTGGGCTTCCCTGCGCGGGGAGGAGTGATGCGTTACTACTGCACGTACTTCGACCGGGGCTTCCTACCGCGCGCCCTGGCACTCTACGATTCGCTGCGGCGCTGGTCCGGGCCGTTCCATCTCTGGGCGCTCTGCCTGGACGAGGAAAGCCGGGCGACCCTCTCCCGCCTGCGCCTCCCCGGTGTCGAGCCGCTGTCGCTGGCCGAGCTGGAGCGGGCTGACCCCGCGTTGCTCCGGGTGAAAGCGGAGCGCTCCCGGCTGGAGTATTATTTCACCCTGTCCCCGGTGCTCCCGCTCCACCTCCTGCGATCCCACCCGGAGATGGAGCGCCTCACCTACCTGGACGCGGACCTCTACTTCTACGCGGATCCGGAGCCGCTCTTCGCGGAGTCACACGCCGCATCGATCGCGCTGATCCCGCTCCGCTATGCACCTGCCGTCCGGGACCGGCAGCGCTACGGCCGTTACAACGTGGGCTGGCTCTCCTTCCGTCCGGACCGGAACGGTTTCGCCTGCCTGGAGTGGTGGCGGGAGCGCTGCCTGGAGTGGTGCTACGCCCGGGTGGAAGGGGACCGGTACGCCGACCAGAAGTACCTCGACCGGTGGCCCGAGCGCTTCGAGGGCGTGCACGTGGTGCGGCACACCGGGGCGAACCTGGGCCCCTGGAGCCTGGAGACCTTCCCGCTCTCGGTGCGGGAGGGCCGGGTGTATGTCGACGAGGATCCCCTCCTCTTCTACCACTTCACCAGCTTTCTCCAGGTTGCGCCGTGGCTGTACAACACGAACCTGGCCTCCTGGCACGTGCGGCCGAACACCCTGGTACGGCGCCGGATCATCGGCCCCTATATTGCCGCTCTGCGCCAGGTCGCCGCTCGCTACGGCGGCCTCGCCCCGTCCGCTCCCGCCGCCGACCGAGCTCCCGGACACGAACAGGGCCGCCTCGTCCGGCTGCTGCGAAAAGCGCGCACCCTCTCCAGGATCGGCTGCCGGCTGCTCCAGCAGGATCATCTGCTGGTGGTGCGAGGGCAGGTCCTCTGAGCGAAGCCGCCGCTCGTCATCCATCGTTCCCTCCCATGTCCCTGCGTCGACTGATCCATGACTGGGTTCCGCCCATTCTTCTCCGGAGCTGGAGACGCTGGCGGGCGCGAGGAAGGCGGCCGGAGTGGGAATACTGCCCGGAAGGCTGGAGCACGCGTGATCCGAGAATCCGCGGGTGGGATGTCGCGGAGGTGGTCCGCGCGCAGCTCGCCACCTGGCCGCAGTATGTGCGAAAGGTCCGCGGCTCCGGCCCGCTCGGAATCAGCCATACCGACCCGCATCTGGTGACCGACGATCCCGGGGCGCACAACAGCATGCTATGCTTCGCCTACGTCGCCGCGCTGGCCTCGCGGGGGAAGGAGCGCCTCCGGGTCCTCGATTGGGGCAGCGGCCTGGGTCACTTCTACGAGGTGGCCCGTTCGGTGCTCCCGGAGGTGTCCCTCGAGTACACCTGCAAGGAGCTCCCGCTCCTCTGTGAGGCCGGCCGCCAGGCGCTTCCGCAGGTTACCTTCCTCGAAAGCGACGCGGCGGCACTGGCGCAGCGGTACGACCTGGTCCTCTCCAGCAGCTCGCTTCAGTACGCCGAGGAATGGCGTAGGTTGCTCACCGCACTGGCGGGCGCCGCCACGGATTACCTGTATGTCACCAGTCTACCGCTGGTATGGAGAGTGCCCTCGTACGTGGCCGTACAGCGGCCGTATGCCTGTGGCTACGGCACAGAATACCTGGGCTGGGTCCTGAATCGCCAGGAGGTGCTCGAGGTCGCCCGGGAGGCGGGCGCCGAGCTCGTGCGAGAGTTCGTGATCGACGCCCGGCCGGAGATCCGCGGCGCCCCGGAAGAGCCGTCCTACGGCGGATTTCTCTTCCGCCGGCGCCATCCATCCCCTTCGAGCAGCGATTAAAAGCGACCGGCACGGCGGGGAGGTCGGAGCGCGCTCGCGCTCAGCCGGGAAGAGGTTGGCACGTGGATCGACCTCGCGCGAGTCCGTCACCCGGACCACCTCCGGGCTGGAGGCGGAGGGCGAGATCCGGCACCCGAAGCGGCGTGGATTCTGCCTGCGGGGCGCCGTCCTGCCGCCGCCCGCCGTCCTCGAGTGACGGCTGCCTCGACCGCGCGGTGCCGCCCCGCTCCGGAGTCCGGTTAGCGAACCGAGTCCGAGAGACCGCCGCCGCTCGGCAGCAGGACGGAGCGGTACCCGAAGCGACGGGAATAGCCGTCGATCGCCTTGCGATACGCCGAGACCAGCTCCGCGGCCCACTCCTCTTGCCGCCCGTCCAGCGACTCGGCGCGCTGCAGACCCACCAGCAAGATCTCCCTCCCGCTGTACACTTCCCCGTCCACCGCGATCATGACCGCTGTCGCGGCGTCCGTGTGCAGCACGCTGAGCTCAGTGGTGGGGATCATGGCATCTCCGTGGGGAGCGGACGCCGGGGTTCCCGGCCCGTACAGCTTCGGCGGGGGTCCGGGCGGATCGAGGCGTGAGAACTTCACGATCCGCCGGTCTTCCCCGACACTCACCCCTTGGACGTTTCGCGCGAGGCGCGGTTCGCGGCACTCTCGACGCGCCCGAGGATGAACGCGTGCCGCCACTCCCACCGCCGGGTCAGCGCTTCGCAAGAATCGCGAGAGTCCGCGTCCACCCCGCGCTCCCACGGCGGCTGCGGTCGTTTTCACATCCGGTGGTGCCCCGGGGCCATGGGAAGCGGCTCTCAAAATAGGACCTGCGGGTCCTTTTTATCGGTCGCCGGCGGCCGCAGCGCCATCGATAACTCTCCTCTCCCTCTCCTCTCCGTGTCTCCGTGGCTCCGTGCTGAACTTCTCCCCTCCGTGGCCCCGTGGTGAAAAATCCCGCCTAGAACGACGGGGTGACGGCGGGCTCCGCGGGGAGCTGCATCGCGTCGCGAGTGGCCTGGCGGCCCGTGTGCCAGTGCCGCACCCAGCGCGGGATGGCGTCCATGAGAATGAGGAGCACGCAAACCATCATCACGGCGGTCAGCCCGCTGTTGAGGTAGCCCCGGAAAGCGCTCTCCGGCTTCGCGGTGAGCGGCCAGAACACATCCCGGATACTCATAAATCCCCCGGCGAGCGTGGTGACCCCTACGAAAGCCATGGGGACGAGCGTGACCCACACGTAACGGCTGCGGCCCTCATTGATCAGCACTGTCGTCCCGACGCAGAGCGCCACGACCGCCAGGAGCTGGTTTGCGACGCCGAACATCGGCCAGAGGGTCTGGATGGTGCCCGTATAGATGAAGTACGACCACGCCACTACCACCAGGAGACTCGCCGCGACGGAGCCGGGGAGCCAGTCCGCCCGCGCGATCCGCGAGTCCAGCGCCAGCAAACCCGCTCCTCCCAGCGCGATCACCCACAGCAGCGCGTCGAGAAATGGGGGCACCGGGGCCGGCACCACGGCCAGGTAGAGGCCGCCGGTGCAGCCGACCGCCGTCAGGGCCGCGCCGAGCCAAGCCACGCCCGGCCGCCGCTCCAGCGCCGGCGCTTTGGGGAGGCGCGCCCCGAACTCCTGGACGAGAAAACGCGCGATCCGGGTGCCGGTATCGATGGTCGTCAGCACGAACAGCGCCTCGAACATGATGACGAAGTGGTAGAAGTAGCTCATCATCGCGCCGGCGCCCGGAAACCGCCCGAAGATCTGCGCGATCCCGACCGCCAGGGAGACGCCGCCGCCGGTCCGGCCCGCGAGATGCCCCTCGCCCACCAGCATGGCCAGCTCCGAGAGGTGGCTGTCGCCCAGGTTCAGCTTCGCGGTGAGCGCCGCGAACTTGTCCGCGGGGACGTTGATCTGGAAGTAGTCCGCCGGGAAGAGGGAGCAGGCGGCGATCAGCGCCACCACTCCGACCAGGCTCTCCATCAGCATCGCCCCGTAGCCGATCGCCCGCGCCTGCTGCTCGCGGTCGATCATCTTCGGGGTGGTGCCGGAGGCGACGAGCGCGTGGAAGCCGGAGATGGCGCCGCAGGCGATGGTGATGAAGACGAAGGGGAAGATCGGTCCCGGGACCAGCGGCCCGCCCTTCATGAACGCCATGTTCAGCGCGGGAGCCTTCAGGTCCGGGTGGACCAGCAGCACCGCCAGGACGATCAG
>CAYQDT010000138.1:0-7777 GCA_964416225.1 uncultured bacterium | reverse complement strand
CGCGCGGCGCCGTGTGTGCTCTGCTGTCCTGCGCTGACCCTTGGTCGCGAAGCTTCGGATCAGCCGGCCCGTGCGCATGTCCAGCATCACGGCGCGCGCATGGGGAGCGACGTCCCGATCTCGAACCCAGCCGCTCCGTCCCCGGCTCCCGCCGATACGCCACCAACCCGCGCGCTGCTCGAACACCGGAACGCGCAGACCGCCGACCAGCTTGAACTGCACCGGGCCGGAAGCGGACGGGCTGCGGTAAACCGGCACCCGCCGCCGCACGGCGTACGCGTGCGGGAAGACGGCGTGCCAGCCGTGCCGGACCCAGGCCTCCGGCGGATCGCTTCCCGCATGCCCGCGCGGGGCCGCAGACCGAGACGGCACGTCCACGGCCGCGGCCGCGGCCACGCCGGCCCCGGCAACCACGAGCGAAGCGACCCGGAGAATCGAACGCATCATGTCCCACCTCGCGCTTCTGATAATGAAGGATGCCTTGCAGAGTTGGTGCTCACCGCCTCCGGTCCGGTTCGATCGGCGTGCATATGCCGGGTGCGCTCTCACGGCAGACGCGTGGAGCCGGGCAGCCGCAGGTGTGGAGTGCAGCTTCCCGAGCCGAAGTCTTCTGGCATCAGCGAGGGATGCCTCCGGTTGCGGAGCGGATTCCGCAGGCGCCGGAAGCACGCCTGCACCGCGACCCGCCGCCGCTGGTATAAACAGCTGGAGGAGCGGGAGCTTGAAAACCCTCATCGTCGAAGACAACACCGCGATGCGGGAGCACGCGGAGCGGCTGCTGCGGGAGCGGGTCCCGGCGGCGGCGCCGTTGGAGGTGCTGCCGAGCGGCGACGGCGTGCTCGAGCGGGTCCGGCGGGAGCGGCCGGAGATGCTGCTGCTCGACATCCAGCTTCCGGGCGCGAACGGCATCGAAGTGGCCCGCGCCGTCTGGAAGGAGCGCCCCGCGACGCGTATCGTCTTCTGGTCTCAGTTCAAAGACGAGATCTACGTGCGCCGCCTCGCGCAGATCGTTCCGCCGGAGACTGTCTACGGCTACGTCCTGAAGAGCAGCTCCGACGAAAAGCTGGTCCAGGCCGTGCGCGCGGTACTACTGGATGAGCAGTGCTGGCTGGACCGGGAGGTGCGCGGGGTCCAGGCGCGGGCGCTCCAGTCGCCCAACGCACTCACCGAGGCGGAATACGAGGCCCTGGTCGATATCGGCCTCGGCCTGACGGACCGCGGCATCGCGCGCCGCCGCTACCTCTCCCGGCGGGGCGCGCAGAACCGCCTGCACAGCCTCTACACCAAGCTTGGAGTCGAGCGGGACGAGGAGCCCGGCAGCATGTTCAGCCCGCGCAATCGCGCGGTCTTCGAAGGTCTCCGCCGCGGCCTCATCAACACGGACGTACTGGCCGCAGAGAGCCGGCTACTCGAGCGCTGGGTCGAGGAAAACCCCGAATAAGGGCCTCCCGCGACCGGTCCCTCGCCCGGGCCGTGCGGCTACGCACCCCAGCCAATTCCCGGCAGGCGCTCATCCACCCGCAGCACGTCGCCGGTCTGGGAGAAGGGACGGCCCTCCGCCTCCAGGCCGATGAGGGTGTGCGCGTCGAGGTCGAGGTAATCGAATGCGCCGGTGCCGCACGCCAGGTGGAGGGAGGCGCCGATGCCGAGCAGCGATTCCATCATGCAGCCGAGCATCAGCTTGAGACCGCCCGCGCGGGCAATCGCGATGATCTGGAGCGCGCCCAGGAGCCCGGCCTTCGCGACCTTGATGTTGACGCCGTGCGCGGCGCCGGAGCCGGCGACCCGGAGCGCGGCCCGCGCATCGATCACCGCCTCGTCCGCGATCACGGGGACCGGGCAGCGGCGCGTCACGGCGGCCAGCGCCTCCCAGTCCGCCGCCGGAACCGGCTGCTCGATGAGCTCCACCGCAATGCCCGCGTCCAGACACCGCCGGACGAACGCCAGCGCCTGGTCCGGCGCGAAGCCCTGGTTGGCGTCCAGGCGAACTCCCGCACCGGGCGCCGCCTGGGCGACGGCGCGCACCCGCTCAAAGTCGAGCTCCGGGTCGGGACTGCCGACCTTGATCTTGAGGGATCGGAAGCCGCGCGCGGCGGCAGCCGCGGCGATGGCGCGGCATTGGTCCGTAGTGCCGATGGTGACGGTCAGATCGGAGCGAACTTCCGTGGTCGCTCCGCCGAAATAGATCCAGAGCGGGAGACCCCGGCTGCGGGTCAGCGCATCCAGGAGCGCCATCTCGACGGCGCTGCGGGCCGTGGGAGCATGCGCCAGCGCTTCCCCGAGCAGGCCGGACCACCGCTCGACCCGGGCCGCGTCCTGCCCTTTCAGCAGCTCCGCGGCGCTGGCGACGGCGGCCAGAACGGAAGTGGAGGTCTCGCCGGTGACGTATTCGGCGGGTGATGCCTCTCCGTATCCGGCGGCGCCGCCGGCAAGGGCGAGGCGGACACGAACATTATCCGCCACGGTCGAGCGGCGCTTCGCGCTCTCAAACGGGCTCGTCAGCGGGATGGGGGTGTGCTCCGCTCGCACTTCGAGGATTTCAAGCATGAACGTTCGCGGGAAAGGCGCCGGGTTCCGGCGCTGGGGATGGGTGCTGGCCGCGGGCACGGCCGCAGCGCAGGCATCTGCGCCGCCGAGCGGTCTCTCCGCGCGGATCGATGCGGCGCTGGCCCGCCTGGGACCGCACGGCGTCCGCTCCGTGCGGGTGGTCTCCCTGCGGAGCGGAGCCGCCCTTTACGAGCGGAATCCGGACCTGTCCCTCAACCCGGCGTCCAACATGAAGCTGCTGACCTCGGCGGCGGCGCTGGCGCGTCTCGGACCTGATTACCGTTTTACCACGACGGTGCTGGCCGCCGGTAAGGTGAAGGACGGGGTGCTGGACGGCGCTCTGGTGCTCCGGGGCGGCGGCGATCCGGTGCTGGAGACGGAGAACCTGGCTGGGCCGGCGGATGCGGTGCAGCGCTCCGGGATCCGAGAAGTGCGAGGCGGCATCCTGGCGGATGACTTCCGGTTCGACGCCGCGCGCCTCGGTGACGGCTGGAACTGGGATGACGAGCCCTACTACTACAGCGCCCAGATCAGTGCGCTGACGGTGAACCGGAACGTCCTCCAGGTGGAGCTGCTCCCGGGTGCTCATGCGGGAGAGCCGGCGCAGGTACTGTTCAAGCCGCTGGCCGATTTCCTGACGGTGGGTGAGCGTCCGGTCACCGGCCCGGCGGGCTCGCCGTCAAACTGGGACGTCGTCCGGGAGCGCGCGCGGAACGTGGTGCGCATCACCGGGCGGATCGCGGAGGGCGCAGCGCCCCAGCCAAGCAAGGATGCCACCGTCGAGGAGCCGGAGCTGTACGCGGCCGCGCTCTTCCGGAAGCTGCTTGCCGACCGGGGCGTGAAGGTACTCGGTGACGTGCGCCGAGCGGTCACGCCTCCGGACGCCGCCGAGCTTGCCTCCACCCGTTCCGCGCCGCTTTCGGAGATCGCGGCGCTCCTCAACAAGCCGAGCGACAACCTGATTGCGGAGATGCTGCTGAAGGAGCTCGGTTATGCCGGAACGCATTCCGGCACCGCCGAGAGCGGCGTCCGGGTCGTGACCGGGTTCCTGAAGGAGCAGGGGATCGACACCGGCGGGCTAAGCATCCATGACGGAAGCGGCCTCAGCCGGCTCGACCTCGTCACCACGCGCGCACTGACGGATCTTCTCGTCCGGGCTGACCACGCGCCGTGGAAAGCCGCCTACTTCCAGTCGCTGCCCATCGCCGGGGTGGACGGCACGCTGCGGGGCCGCCTGAAGGGGACCCCCGCGGAGCGGAACCTCCACGCCAAAACCGGCTCCCTCTCCCACGTTTCCGGTCTCACCGGCTACGTCAGGACGGGGGGCGGCGAACCACTGGCATTCAGCGTCCTGATCAACAATTACCCGGGAGCCGCCCCGGGGACGGACAGCCCGAAGCGAGTCGAAGACGCCATCGCCGTCGCCCTGGCCGAGGAGAAGTAAAGACTCCCTGGGCGGGGCGTCGTGCGGTCCCCAGCCGGCGAGCGGGCACTCGCGGCCCGCCGGGGACCGCTCCTTCACGCACCGGCGAGGAAATCCGCCGCCGCCTCGAGGTCCCGCCCCACACCGAGCGCATCGGCGACGCGGTTGATGGAGTTGAACCACGCGGCGATCAGCGTGATCTGCAGGATTGCCCGGTCGGCGAACCCGGCGGCGCGGAGCCGTTCGAGGTCCTCCGGCGTGACCCGATAGGCGTGCCGCGTCACCTTCTCGACGAACTCCAGCATCACCCGATCCGGCTCCGAGATCGGGGCGGAGCGGTAGTCCGCCCGCAGCGCCTCGACGACTTCGGCGTCCAGCGAGGTCCGACGCAGAAACTCTGCGTGCGATTCCGTTCAGTAGAAGCACCGGTTCAGCACGGAGACCAGCGTGGCGATCATCTCGTGCTGGGAGCGGGAGAGGGGCAGCTCCGGGGACATCAGCGCCGCGTGAGCGGAGAAGAGGTGGTATTGAGCCTGCGGGAGCAGGTTGTGCGCGGTCACGATGCCGCCCCCGGCATCCTCGCCGACGGCATCCACTGGATCGGCATATTCCTCCGGGTAGAGCGCCCGCATGCGGTGCAGCAGGCGCTGGTGCTCCTCCGTCTCCGGCGGCGGCGTCTGGATCCAGGCCATGGTCCCCTCCTCGTCGCCGAGCGGTGCCGGCGATCCCTCGTGTGCTTGCATCTTTTTACGGAGCATGCGCCCGGAGAGTTGCCGCGGCGTTCCCCGGGCACCCGCGGAACTCACCCCGGACGAGCGTGCGGCATCCCGCCGGCGCCCGCAAAAGCGCGTGCTCCCCGGCGATGCGCGGAGTCCGGGTGATAAGCTAAACCCGTCGTGACCGGCCGGTGTTCATCCCTGCCGGCGGTTGAGGTTTTGTGCCATGCCTATCAAGTCGCTCCTGATGATTCCCGGGCCCACGCCCGTCCCGGATGAAGTGCTCCGCGCGCTCTCCCACCCGATGATCAATCACCGCGGTCCGGAGTACATGGAGCTCCAGCGCGAGCTGATCAGCGGGCTGAAGACGGCGTTCAAGACGGAGGGGGACGTCCAGATCTATCCCTGCGCCGGCACGGGAGGGTTGGAAGCGGCCGTGGTGAACGTGCTGTCTCCGGGAGACCGGGTGCTGGGAGCGCCGATGGGGGCCTTCGGGGACCGCTTCTGCGAGATTGCCGAAGTCTACGGCGCGAGCGTCCGCCGGCTTCCAACCGAGTGGGGCCAGGCCGTGGATCCCGCGCGCGTCGCCGCGGCGCTGCGCGAGGAGCCCAACACCCGCGCCCTGATCGTCACCCACAACGAGACCTCGACCGGCGTGTTGAATGACATCCCCGCGATTGTTCGCGCTGCGCGGGAGGTGAGCCCGGAGATTCTGATCCTGGTGGACGGCGTCAGCGGCATGCTGGCGGCGGACCTGCGGACGGATGAGTGGGGCCTCGACGTGGTGGTGTCCGGCAGCCAGAAGGCGTGGCAGATCCCCCCGGGCCTGGCGTTTCTCGGCATCTCACAGCGGGCCTGGGCGGCACACCGGTCGGCAAAAATGCCGCGCTACTACTTCGACTGGACGCGCATGCAGAAATCGATGCAGTCCGACCAGACGCCGTACACGCCGGCCCTTCCGCAGCTCTTCGGGCTGCAGGTAGCGCTCCGCAAGATCCTCGCCGAGGGCCTCGACGAGAGCTTCCGCCGCCACGCGGCGATGGCAAGGGCGACGCGGGCCGCCGTCCAGGCTTTGGGCCTGGAGCTCTTCGCAAGCGAGGGGTTCTACAGCAACTCTCTTACCGCCATCCGGGCGCCGGAGGGGCTGACCGCGAAGGCGATTCGCGGCTGTATGCGGGAGCGGCACGGCGTGGTCATCGCCGGAGGGCAGGGCAAGATCAAGGACGCGGTCTTCCGCATCGGCCATCTGGGGTACGTCGACGAGAACGACATCCTGGCGACCCTTGCGGCCCTCGAGCAGACCCTCCGAGAGCTCGGGAGGGACGTTCCGGCCGGTGCCGGCGTCGCGGCCGCGCAGCAGGTATTCGGCGGGGCGTAGGCCTCCCGACACGGTGAATGGGAGCGGATTGGTGGAAGAACTGACGACGGAGAACGGCACGCCGGAGAAGCTGCGGGTGCTGGTGGCGGACCCGGTAGCACCGGCGGGCGTGGAGTTCCTGCGCCGCGGCGCGGAAACGGACGTCGCCACCGGCCTGGCTCCGGAAGAGCTCGTCGCGCGGATCGCCGACTACGATGCCCTGGTGGTCCGGAGCGAGACCCGGGTCACCGAGGCCGTGCTGGAGGCGGGCAAGCGGCTCAAGATCGTGGCGCGGGCCGGGGTAGGGGTGGACAACATCGACGTCCCCGCGGCCACTCGCTGCGGAGTGATCGTGGTGAACTCGCCGGAGGGCAACACGATTGCCGCCGCGGAACACACTGTGGCCATGCTGCTCTCGCTGTCCCGGAAGATCCCCCAGGCGGCGGCGTCGCTCCGGCGCGGCGAGTGGAAGCGCAGCAAGTTCGTAGGCGTCGAGGTGTACAACAAGACGCTGGGCGTGGTCGGCTTCGGCAAGATCGGCCGGGAGGTGGCGCGCCGCGCCCGCGGGATGGGGATGCAGGTGGTGGCGAGCGACGCCTTCGTCACGCCGGAGCTGGCCCGCCGCGAGGGCGTGGAGCTCGTGGAGCTGCCGGAGCTCTTCCGGCGCGCGGATTTCATCACCGTGCACACGCCCCTCACCCGCGAAACGCGGGGCCTGATTGGAGACGACGCGCTCGCCGTGATGAAGAACGGCGTGCGGCTCGTCAACTGCGCCCGCGGGGGGATCATCGACGAGGCGGCGCTGCTCCGGGCGCTGGAGAGCGGCAAGGTGGCCGGGGCCGCGCTGGACGTCTTCGAGAAAGAGCCTCCGGCGCCGGACCATCCGCTCGTCGCGCACGAGCGAGTGATCGCCACCCCGCACCTGGGCGCTTCCACCGAGGAAGCACAGGTCAACGTCGCCCTGGACGTGGCGGACCAGATCCTCGCCGTGCTGCAGGGCCGCCCGCCGCGGAGCGCCGTCAATATGCCGGCCCTGAGCGCGGACCTCTTCGTCCGGATCGAGCCGCACCTGGAGCTGGGCGTGAAGATCGGCCGCCTGCAGGCGCAGCTTGCCACCAGCCCGATCGAGGCGGTGTCCGTGATCTACAGCGGAGATCTCCTCAACCTGGATGTGCAGCCGGTGACGCGGGGCGTCCTGATGGGGCTGCTGCAGCCGGTGCTCGCGCAGAGCGTCAATTTCGTGAACGCGCCCTACATCGCGGAGCAGCGGGGAATTCGGGTCACCGAGAGCAAGACCGCGGGTGAGGAAGACTATCCGAACTACATCCGCGTGGAGGTGGAGACGGCGCAAGGGCGAAAGACCGTGGTCGGGGGAACGGTCCTCGGCCGGCGCGACATCCGGATCCGGGAGATCGACCAGTTCCAGATCGACCTCAAGCCGGAGGGCTATCTCCTCCTGGCTCGCCACCACGACCGGCCGGGGATCATCGGCCGCGTCGGCACACTGATGGGCGAGGCCGGGATCAACATCGGCGGGATGTACGTGGGGCGCGAGGCGGTCGGCAAGCGCGCCATCATGGTGCTCACGGTCGATTCGCCGGTCCCGGAAAAGCTGCGGGAGGAGATCGCCCGGGAGATCGAGGCGGACTATATCGGGCTGATCGAAGCGTAACTCCCGTGCCGCCCGATGTCGGCGCGGGGATTCACCTCAGACTACGCTAAGGTCGTGGTGCC
>CAYQDT010000137.1:0-7779 GCA_964416225.1 uncultured bacterium | reverse complement strand
CCAGGCGCCGCCAAGCCGGTCCTCAGCGTGTCGACCTTCAGCGGGAACGTGCGCAATCACAACCGCGGCCGGCAGGTGGAATACCTCGAATACGACGCCTACCGGCCGATGGCGGAGCGGCAGTTTCGGGAGATCGCCGCGGAGGCCGTCCGCCGCTGGGACTGCCGCATCGCGATTCACCACCGGGTGGGCCGGCTCGAGATCGGCGATCCGAGCGTGCTGGTGGCGGCGGCGTGTGCCCACCGGGGCGATGCCTTCGATGCGTGCCGCTTCGCCATCGACACCCTTAAGGAGCGCGTGCCCATCTGGAAGCGAGAGGTCTGGGACGGTGGCGAAGCCTGGATCGAGGGGGAGCGGGACGCGCCCGTGGCGCCGCCCGAGGCCTGACCGGTGGCGGAGGAAGCGGCGCGTCCGCGCCTCGCCCCAAACGTCATCGCGCTGGGGGTGGTCAGCCTCCTGAATGACTTCTCCAGCGAGATGCTGTTCCCGCTCATGCCGCTCTTTTTCACGGTGGTCCTGGGCGGATCCGCGCTGGAGCTCGGCGCGATGGAGGGGCTCGTCGAAACGGTCGCCAGCCTGGTAAAGCTGGGCTCCGGCCGGCTTGCGGACAGCCTGCCCCGGCGGAAGCCGCTGGTCCTCCTCGGATATGGGCTGGCCGGATGCACGCGCCCGCTCATGGCGCTGGCCACGCTGCCGTGGCAGGTGATGGCTCTGCGCGTGGCCGATCGCACCGGGAAGGGCCTCCGGGGCGCCCCGCGCGACGCGCTGATCGCGGACAGCACGGACCCGGCGAACCGCGGGCGCGCGTTCGGCTTCCACCGGGCTATGGATCACCTCGGCGCCATTGCCGGGCCCATCACTGCCCTGGTGCTCATCCCGCTCCTGTTCGGTCAGCGCGCTCTGGCCGCCGGAGACCTCCGCCTGATCTTCACGATCGCGGCGGCGCCCGCCGCGGCCTCCGTCCTGGTGCTGCTGCTGTTCGTGGGGGAGGCCGCTCGCCCGGCGCCTGTCGGCGGTGCCATGACGCTGCGCGCGCTGCCGCGACCGTTCTGGCAGCTTCTCGGGCTGGTCGCCCTCTTCACCCTCGGCAACTCGAGTGACGCGTTTCTGCTCCTTCGTGCCCGGGACGCCGGGCTCACGCTGCGCGACCTGTACCTGGTCTGGGCCCTGCTGCACCTGGTGAAGGCCGGCCTCTCCACGCCGGCGGGGATCCTCTCGGACCGCCTTCCCCGGCGCTGGTTCGTGGCCGCCGGCTGGGCAGTCTACGCGCTCGTCTATCTCGGCTTCGGAGCCGCACGGAGCGCCGTTCACATCTGGCTGCTGTTCGCGGCGTACGGGATCTACTTCGGGCTTGCGGAAGGCGTGGAGCGCGCCATGGTGGCGGACGTCGTCCCAAAAGACACCCGCGGCACCGCGTACGGGTGGTACAATGCGGCGGTGGGAATTGCGGCACTGCCGGCCAGTCTCCTGTTCGGGCTGCTGTGGCAGCGGATCGGGCCGCAGGGCGCGTTCGGCTTCGGCGCGGCCCTCGCCGCCGTCGCCGCGGTGCTGCTGCTCGGCTCGTCCGGCCTGTCATCCGGGAAAGGAAGCGTTCGGGAGTGAAAGCGGATCTCGCCAGCAATGGCCGCTCGCCGCGGGCCGGTGCCCCGCGCTTTCCGTGGCAGGCCGGCTGCGGAATTCCGATCCTGGCACTGGTGGGCGTTGTGCTCTTCTTCGCCACGCTGGCGCCGGACTGGAAGGCGAAAGCTCGCACCGCGGAGCCCACCGCCCGCCAGTTTCTCCAGGCGCTGGCGCATCACCAGATCGATGCGGCGGCGGCACTGGCGACGCCCGGCTTCGCGGATCCGCGGGGGCGCAAGGAGATGTCGGTCATCAGCGAGCGCTGGATGGCGGAGCTCGGGCCGGAGGCGCCGTATTCAGTCGTGTCGGTCAGCACGCCTCCACTCGGGTTCGGGCGCGCCGCGAACTTTGTCTTCCTGGTGCGCGGCAAGGAGATCGTGGCGCACTCCATGGTGTACCTGAAGCGGCAGGGCGGGTCCTGGCGGGTGGACGGGGCGGCGCTGCGCCAGCTGGTCCACTGACCCGCCCCATGGTGGTATGGCGCCGCGGCCCGCGTCTCGGCGGAGGAGTCGTAGGCGCGAGAGAGGCAGTGCCGGATGTTTCCCACGCAGTCGAGGCCGCCGGGCCCGTTTGACGCCGTCCTGTTTGACGTGGACGGAACCCTGATCGATACCGCCGAGCTGATCGCGGATGCACTGGATTATGCCTGCCGGCGCCACCTGAACCGCAGCTACCCGCGCGAGGAGTACTACGCCCTGATCGGGAAGCCGGCGGCGGTGCAGCTGCAGATCCTCGGCGGTGATCGGGCGCCGGAGATGTTTGCCACCGCCGTGGGCTATTATGAGGCGCACGCGAGTGAGGAGCAGCCGTTCCCCGGCGCGCTCGACGTTCTGGCGCGCCTCGCCGAGGAGGGCTATCCCCTGGGTCTCGTCACCAGCAAAACCCGCCTGGAGCTCAACCCGACGCTGGAGCGGGTCCCGCTGCAGCGGTATGTGAAGGTGATTGTGACGGCCGACCTGACCACCCGCCCGAAGCCGTACCCGGATCCCGTCTATCTCGCGCTGCAGAACCTGCAGATTCCCGCGGAGAAGGTGCTCTTCGTCGGGGACAGCCCCTACGACCTCCAGTCCGGGCGCGCGGCCGGCGTGAAGACCGGGGCCGCCGTCTGGGGACCGCACCCACTCGGCGTGCTGAAAGCGGAGGCGCCCGACTACACCTTCACCAGCCTGCGCGCGATTCTGGCGGCGGTGGGACTGTAGCCCGGGGCGGTCGGCGAGAGCCGTTCTCACTCGAGGTCCGGCTCGGCCCGCCGCAAGCAGGGCAGCCGGGAAAGGGACCGGAGCGGGATGGCCCGGCCTCCGGTCCTCCGCGGGCTTCCACCGGGCGGGATCTAATCGATCGCCACCTCGCGGCCCAGCTCGGTGGAGCGGTAGATGGCGTCGATGATCTGGGTCGTCATCAGCGCCTCCTCGCCGGTCACCGGCACCGGGGTATCCTCCAGAATCGCGTTCACGAAGGCCTTCACTTCTTCCGTGTGCGCCTTCACCTGTGGCAGGTAGGCTGGAGCGGAATCGATGAGCGTTTGATGGCGCTCGAAGAACATCTTGCAGGGGTTGTAGCTGCAGCCCCCTTCCGTGCCGAACAGCTCCGTATTCATGAGGTCCCGCTGCTCCTGGTTTGCCACGAACGCGGATTCAAGCACCAGCGTCGCTCCGTTTTCGAAGCGCACGAGCCCCACGGCGAAGTCCTCCACCGTGAACGTTTTGGGATCCCACTGGCCGAGCAACCCGACCACTCCCTCGCGATGGCCGAATTTGGCGTAGGTCTGGCCGGAGCAGAAGGTCGGCTTCGGATGGCCCATCAGCCATAGGGTGAGGTCCAGGATATGCACCCCGATATCGATCAGCGGACCCCCGCCCTGCTTATCCTTCTGGGTGAACACGCCCCACCCCGGAATCCCGCGGCGGCGCATGGCCTGAGCCCGGGCGAAGTAGATCTCGCCCATCTCGCCCGCCGCAACGAACCGCTTCAGGGCCTGTGCCTGGGCCTCGAACCGCTTCATGAACCCGACCTGCAGCTTTTTCCCGGAGCGGTGCGCCTCCGCCACCATCGCCTTCCCCTCGGCGGCGTTCATGGCCAGCGGTTTTTCCACCAGCACGTGCTTACCCGCCCGGAGCGCGTCGATGGTCGGCTGCATGTGCAGGTAGTTCGGAGTACAGACGGAAACCGCGTTGATTTCGTCCATCTTCAGGAGCTGGTGATAGTCCGTGAACACGTGGGGGACCTCGAACTCCTCCGCGGCCGTACGCGCCACGTCCGGGTTCACGTCCGAAACGGCCAGGATCTTCACGCCCTGCTCCTCGCAGGCTTTGTATCCCGGCATGTGCGCGCCCCGCGCGATCCCACCGCTGCCAATGATGCCGATCCCAAGCTGTTTAGCCAATGCCGTCTCTCCTAACCGTGGATTGAACCGCAGAGACGCCGAGGACGCGAAGCGGACGGTGCTCCTGTCCGACGCGACCATGGCGGGTGATTGGATACTTCAAGAACGCCCCGTGGATGGGCAGGATCCGGCCCGTGTTCCAACAGGCCGACGCAGCACCGTGCGCACGCTTCGTTCCTTAAGCCGATGCTTCCGCCGGCCGGCGCCGGGCCATTGGTTCGTCCACGGGGCGGTTCACCGGCGGTCGTCCGGGCGTTCGCCGCTCGCGCGCCGCGGGTGGGCGCCTTCACCCGTTCCCTCTCGCCCCATCCGGTGCTCCGCCGGGAATCCTAACTCAGAACCATCTCCCGGCCGGATCGCGCGCTATCGAGCCCCCGCTGGAGAATCTCCTGCGCCGTGCGGCTGGTTCGGGCGCTGCACATGCCTTCCACCGGCATCCCCGCCCGCAGGCAGCTCACCAGGTACTCCGCCCCGTTCCGCCGGCCGGGCTGGAGAAGGTCCGGCTCGACCCACTCCGGCTCCTTCCCGGGCCGGGCGAGGCGGATGCGGTTTCCGATCACGGAGAGTGTTCCCGTGGACCCGTAGACGGCCGGGTTCGCCCCGCCGTCGCCGGCCTGCTGGGTCCACGACGCCTCGGCGATGCCGAACGCATGGGGGTACTTCATGAGGATCACGGCGTTGTCGTCCACCGGGAAGTCCGGCTTGACGAGCGTCCCCATCATGCCGACCACGCTGTCCGGCCGCCCGAGCCAGTGGGCGGCCAGGTTGCTGCCGTAGCAGCAGTAATCCATCAATGCTCCCGCGCCGTTCCGCTCCGCGTCGTAGAGCCACTCGTAAAAGTACCGGCTGCAGCCGATCTCCCGCGGCCCCTGGTGCGCGGCGAGATACTTCGCTTTGTGGACCTGGCCGATCGCGCCGTCCTGGACCAGGCGGTCGAGCGTCTGGATCATGGGGTTCCACGCGGTCGGCCAGTTGATCATCAGCTCGACCTTCCCCCGGCGGCAGGCCTCGACCATCCGGTCCGCCTGCTCCAGCGTCGCGGCCATCGGCTTTTCCGAGAGGACGTGGACGCCGCGCGCAGCGGCCGCCTCGACCACCGGCGCCGTTCCCCGGTTATCCATCGCCACGGTGACGATGTCCAGGTGCTCGCGATCCAGCATCTCCTCGTATGAGGCATAAGCCGCCGAGACGCCGTATTCGGAGCGGATCTTCGCCAGCAGCTCCGGGTGCTCGTCTGCGGCGGCCACCAGCTCCGCCCCGTCGAGCTCATTCCACCAGCGGAGCATGCCCCAGACGTGGTCATGGATCAGCCCCGCCACGCCGACACGAAATGGTTGCGGCATTGGTCTCTCCTCTCGAGGCACGGAGTGATGGCTGCGTGGCGCCGGCCACGCTTCCGGGCAGCCGGGCACCTGTTACCCGGGCAGGGACGGGGGTCCTTCTCCGGTTCGCCGCCCACGGCTCGTGCTGCGCCCCCGCAACGAGAACGGGGCCGGGTTGATCCCGGCCCCGCACTCCGCACCCGTCCGTCCCTGATCCTGCCCGAACGCGCGCTAATCCCTGCCGAAGCGCTTCCGCACCAGGCTCTGCACCAGGTCCGGCTTCGCGCTCCCCTTCGTCGCCTTCATCACCTGGCCGACGATGAAGTTCATCTTTCCGTCCTGGCCCTTCTCGATGTCGGCGACGATCTTTGGGTTTTCCGCGCAGACCTGCTCCACGATCCGGCTCAGGGCACCCTCGTCTCCGACCACCTCAATCCCCTGCTCCCGGACGATGGCGTCGGGTGACTGGCCCGTCTCCCACATCGTCTCGAACACCGACTTGGCGATCTTGCCGGTGATCTTGCCGTCGTCGACCAGCCGGACCAGGCGCGCCAGATCTGCCGCCTTCACCTTCATCGCAGCCCAGTCCCGGCCGGCGGCGTTGAAGAGGCGCGCCCAATCGCTCTGCAGCCAGTTGGCAATCTTCTTGGGGTCGCCGTCGTAGGCGTGGACGGCGGCGTCGAAGTAGTCGGAAACCGAACGCTCCTCCACGAGAAGGCCGGCGTCGTACTCGGAGAGCCCATACTCCCCGGTGTACCGCCGGAGCCGCTCCTCTGGGAGCGCGGGCAGTTCACCCCGGGCGCGCTGGATCCAGGCTTCGTCGAACTGGATCGGCACCAGGTCCGGCTCCGGAAAGTACCGGTAATCGTGCGCGTACTCCTTGGTCCGCATGGAGACGGTGCGCATTGTCCCTTCGTCCCAGCGGCGGGTCTCCTGGCGGATAACGTTGTCGCCGGGATCGACGCGCAGGGAGGGAGTGCCCGGCACCTCGGCCGTCACGCCCAGGTCGATCCCGTCCCGCTTCTGGAGGACGAGGCCCTGGCGTGCCGTTTCGTACCGGATTCCGAGCTCCACCACCCGGATGCTGTTGAGGTTCTTGAGCTCCGCCTTATCGTTGAAGCCGTCGAAGCCGGCCGGGCGGACGGAGATATTCGGCTCGCACCGCATGGAGCCCTGCTCCATGCGGCCATCGCTCGCGCCGATGTAGATCAACACCCGCCGCAGCGCCAGCAGGTACTCCCGCGCCTCGTCCGCAGAATGGATGTCCGGCTCCGAAACGATCTCCATGAGCGGCACGCCGGAACGGTTGTAGTCCACGAAGGTCGTGTCCCGCTCCGCGTGGAGGAGCTTACCGGTGTCCTCTTCCAGGTGAACGCGCCGGATCCGGATCCGCTTCGGCTCCCCGTTCACGTGGATATCGAGGTAGCCGTTGATGCCGATCGGGATGTCGTACTGGCTGATCTGGTATGCCTTGGGAAGGTCCGGGTAGAAGTAATTCTTCCGGTGGAAGATGCTGTGGCGGTTGATGTCGCAGTTGAGGGCCAGCGCCGTCCGGAGCACGTGCTCCACCGCCTTCCGGTTGGCAACGGGCAGGCTCCCAGGCAGACCCAGGCAGACGGGACAGCACTGGCTGTTCGGGGAGGCGCCGAACTGCGTTCCGCATCCGCAGAACATCTTACTCTCCGTGAGGAGCTCGGCATGGACTTCCATGCCCACCACGGCTTCCAGCCGCGCAGCGGTCGTCGTCATGATCTTGATCCCATCGGTCCGCACGGAAAGAGAAGGGTGCGGGAAGGATGCTTAGGATGCTACGGATGCCGGGGATAGCCGCACGATGCGGTGCGCCTGCTACAGCTCCGGCGAGCGCCGGTGCCAGTCCGTGGCCTGCTCGTAGGCGTGCGCCGCCCGCAGCAGCGTCGCCTCGTCGAACGGGCGCCCGATCAGCTGCACCCCGATGGGCAGCCCGCGGCTGAAGCCGCACGGCAGGCTGATCGCGCAGGTCCCCGCCATGTTCACCGGAATGGTGCAGATGTCGCTCAGCTTCATCGCCAGTGGATCGTCCGCTTTCTCCCCGATTCGGAACGCCACCTCGGGAGACGTCGGCGTGAGGAGCACGTCGTATTTCTTCCACGCCTCGTCCAGGTCTCGCTTCACGAGCGTGCGCACCTGGAGCGCCTTGTTGTAGTAGGCGTCGTAGTAGCCCGAGCTGAGCGCGTACGTGCCGAGCATGACGCGCTGCTTCACTTCCGGGCCGAAGCCCTCGTCGCGTGTCGTTTCGAACATGCCGATCACCTCCTCCGCTTCCCGGCTGCGGATCCCGTACCGCACCCCGTCGTAGCGGGCGAGGTTCGAGCTCGCCTCGGCAGGTCCGATGATGTAATAGCAGGCGAGCCCGTACTCGGCATACGGCGTGCTGGTCTCCTCGACCACCGCGCCCAGCTCCCGATAGACCTC
>CAYQDT010000136.1:0-7793 GCA_964416225.1 uncultured bacterium | reverse complement strand
CCGGACAGGGTGCGGGGTCTACGCTGGAGCCCCTGATGAACCGTCGTGACCTCCTCTCCTCCGCCCTCACGGCCGCCTCGCTCACCCTCGCCGAGGCGCCGGCGCGAACCGCCGCAGCTCCGTCCGGAAGCATTCCTTCCGGTATGGTCGCCGGCCATCAGCACGATCATTCGGACGAGACGCTGCGCCTGCTGGCCGCGCTGGGCGTGACGCACATCTGCAGCGGCCTGCCCTCCCCGCGGTTTGACGAGAACTGGACCGTCGAGGGCCTCACGCGCCTTCGATCCAAGGTGGAGGGATACGGTATCCGGCTCCTCGCGGTCCCGCTGCCGATGAGCTCGCGTCCGATCGACACGGCGGAATTTCCGCACATCCTGCTGGGAAAGGATCCGGAGCGGGACCAGGAGATCGAGTGGATCTGCGCGATGATCCGCAACGCGGCCGCCGCCGGGATCCCCATGCTGAAATACAATCTCACGCTCCTCGGAGTTCCCCGGACGGGCCGCGCCGTCGGCCGGGGCGGCGCCGCTTACAGCGAGTTCATCTACCGGAAGGCGGATGTGGACCAGCCCCTCAAGAGCACCGGTTCCGTCTCCGAAGACGAGGTTTGGGAGCGGATCTCCTATTTCCTGAAGCGGGTGGTTCCGGTGGCCGAGAAGGCGGGGGTCCGGCTGGCGCTTCACCCGAATGATCCCGGTCTCCCGCAGGACCGTCCGTTCCGGGGCGTGCACGCTCCTCTGGCCAGCATTGCCGGTCTCAAGCGCTTCGTGGACCTGGTCGACAGCCCCGCGCACGGGCTGAACTTCTGCCAGGGCACCGTGAGCGAGATGCTGGAGCGACCTGGTGAGCAGATTTACGACGTGATCCGCTACTTCGGCAAGCGGGGGAAGATCTTCAACGTTCACTTCCGGAACATCGAGGGTGGGCTCCTGAACTTCCGTGAGACGTTCCCGGACAACGGCGACGTGGACATGCTCCGCGCGCTCCGGACCTACCGCGAGGTGGGCTACCGTGGGATGATCATGCCGGACCACGTGCCGGTGATCCAGGGCGATACCGGCGGAAAGAACGCCTTCTCGTTCTGCTTCGGCTATATCCAGGCGCTGCTCCGCGTCGTGAACCAGTCGGGGTGATGCGGCTCCGGGGTGAGATCACCGCATCCGGCGAGAACGGTGCATGAAACACAGGCTCTTCTTACCAGCTCTCCGCACTCTGCCTCTCCGCACTCTGCCTCTCGTCGGTCTCCTCCTCGCCGCCGCGCCGCACCGGGACGCGGCCGCCGTTGGAACCGTCCGGCAGCCGATCCGAGTCTTCCAGAAGCGCGGCTACGCGATCGACTCGATTCTGGCGCGGCCCTATGACGCGGAGGTGCCGTTCGGTGCGAGCGGGGACCGGGTGTGGGCGACCAGCCCGCAGGGCTGGGGCTTCGCGTCCGGCGTCCAGCTCCTGTATGTCACGAATCTGAACCTGTTCGACCTCGAGATCCGGTCCGGTGACACGGAATACCGGGTGGGACGCGCGCAGTATCTGCCAAGTCACATCCACATGGTGGGTGCGCCGGGGGTGTCGCTCACCGCAGCCGCATCCTTTACGTACCAGACCGACGACGTCCGCAATCCGCTTTCGAAACCGTTCGTTCCGGAGAAGCGGTGGACGTGCTGGAGCAGCGGCAGCCGCACGGACACGTATACCGTTTCCTGGGGCCGGCCCCGGACGCTCTCCGGCCTGGACCTCTACTTCTTCGATGACCAGCCAACGGGCGGGTGCGCGCCGCCGGAGAGCGTCCGGGTGGAGCTGTACCGGAACGGCGCCTGGAGCCCGGCGGCGGTGCTCCCCTTCATCCCCCGCCCGGGTGAGAACCGGCTCCGCTTCGCCGGCGCGGCGGAGCGCGGCGAGCAGGCCCGGCTCACCTTCCATCATCGCGGCGTCGATCGCTACACCGGGCTGTACGGCGTGGAGCCCCGGTGGACCGATCCCGCGCCGGAGAGCCGACCCGGCCTGCGGGTCACCGGGGATAAGTGGATCACCGCGGATGATGTCCTCGTGACCCGCGTCACGGCCGTGAATATCTCCCGCCGGACGCTCCCGCTCACGGTACGCATGCTCTCGCCCCTCAGCCGGACGGCCGGCGCCTACCGCGGCGTGCAGAGCGTCGCCGGGAGTCGCTTCTTCCTCGCGGGACGCGGCGCCGAGGGAGTATCCCGCGCCACGGAGTTCGAGCGGGTGCTGCAGCCGGGCGAGAGCCGGACCTTCACCTTCGCCGTCGCGGCCGATCCCCGCTCGGGGGAGAGCTCCGGCCGCGCGGAGCGGGTGCTCCGCGCGCGGGACCCGCTCGCGGAGCAGGTCTCCGCCTACAACGGCTGGTATGACCGGAACCTGGCGTACTTCGACTGCAGCGACCCGCGCGTGCGGAAGATGTACTACCACCGCGGCTACAACCTGCGGAAGAACAGTATGGACCCGCGCATGGGCCGGCTGCAGCACCGCGCGTTCGCGGAGGGCCGCTGGACCTCCGACTGGTACGCGAACGTCATCTCCTACGGCTCGGCGCACCAGGTCCGGGAATCCCGCTGGCTGCGAGACCCGAGCTACAGTTGGGGCCAGCTTCAGACCTGGACCGACAACCCCCGGCCGGATGGAATCTTCCCCTCCCATGTGCCGCTGAGCGGACCGCTTGAGGGACAATACGCGGACTGGATCACCGCGTCCGCGTGGGACGCGTACCTGGTTCATCCGGAGCGCGCGACGCTGGCCGGCATGGCGGACGTCCTCGCCCGCAATGCGGAGGGGTGGCGGAAGGTCTACGGCTGGGGCGGGAGCCCGGAGCTGGTGGTGGACAGCCACTGGTGGACCGGGATGGAGTGGCAGCCGTCTTTCTTCTCCTCCGGCGGCTACCATACGGACCGGGCGAGCGAAGTGCCGCTCCGAAGGGTCGATCTCACCGCCTACAATTTCGGCAACGCCCGGGCGGCGGCGCGCATCTACCGGGAACTGGGGCGGAGTGCGGACGCGGCCCGGCTTCAGCGCCTGGCCGACGCAACCCGGGCGGGCGTGCTGAGGGACATGTGGCGTCCCGAGACGCGGTGGTTCCACTCCCTCCGCGCGGCCGACTTCAAGCCGTCACCCGATCGGGAGATCGTCGGACTGTACCCGTTCTACTTCGACCTGCCGCCGAAAGGCGAGGGGTACGAAGCCGCCTGGAAGACCGCGCTGGACCCGAGCCAGTTCTGGACCACGTGGCCGCTGGCCTCCGTCGCCAGGAGCTGCCCCGCCTACTCGCAGACCGGCTGGCCGATCGGCCACGGGGGGAGCATCTGCATGTGGAACGGACCGAGCTGGCCGCATGCCAACAGCATTGTCCTCACGGCGATGGCGAATACGCTCCGGCACTACGGGCCGTCCGCGGTCACCCGGGAGAAGCTGTGGGAGCTGTTCGACAGCTTCACGCGGGCGCAGTACCGGAACGGCGACCTCCGCAACCCGTGGACCGGCGAGTACTACAGCGGTGACACCGGGCAGTGGAAGACCGCGCAGCGAGACTACAACCATTCCACGTACCTGGATCCGCTGATCCATGACCTGCTCGGCCTCGTGGCACGCCCGGACGACGTGCTGGAGATCGATCCCCTGCTTCCGGGCGGGACCTGGGATCGCTACCTCCTGGATGGACAGGCCTACCGCGGGCATGACGTGACCCTGGTCTACGATGGGAAGGGCGGCCACTACCGGCCGGGATTTCGAGGGTACGCCGTCTACCTGGATGGGAAGCAGCTCTATCATGGCGCCCGTCCCGCGCACCTGCTCTACGACATGAAGAGCGGGCGTCTCCTCTCCGAGAGGCATGCCGCTCCCGGAGCGGACCGCGCCCTGGAGCGGGCAGCGGGGCAGAGGCGGGATGGGCACCGGCGTGACCCCAACGCCGCTCCCCAACGCCGCTCCACCAACGCCATCACCCACCAGCGCCGCCGCCCCGCTTGAGCGCGAGAGGAAGGCCCTCTCCCCGAATCCGGCATTCCCGCGGGAGGGCTGCCAGGTGGGGAAGGGGACGCTTGCCGGCGGCGGACCAGGGCGCAGATCCGGGGGGAATTCTGCTCCGTTTCTGGCGTGTTCCGGAACATTTAGGGTAGGCTTAAGGAGAGCGGGAGCGGTTTCTCGGCGGGAGAACCGCTTCGCGTGTAACCGGGGAATACCCTTCCCAACCGGAAACAGGAGCCTGCATGCGGCTGTCCTACTCCAAGCTCAACACGTACCGCCAGTGTCCGCTCCGCTACCGGTTCACCTACCTGGACCGGCTACCCCGCCGTCCCCGCCGTCTCTTCCGTGCCGCCCGGCGTGTGCACCACGCGCTCATGCGGTGGCTCACCTATGCCCGGGCCGGCACCCCGCGCTGGGAGGATGTTCGCGCGGCCTATGATTCCGCCTACGGCGCCCTCCAGGACCCGTCGGTGATGGATACGCGGGACTACCTGGAGGGGCTTGAGATCTTGCGGGAGTACCACGAGGCCAACGTCGAGCGTCCCTGCCAGCCGGTGTTCCTGGAGCACAAGTTCTCCGTACCGATGGGGCCGCACATTCTCGTCGGCGCCCTCGACCGGGTGGATGCGAGCGATTCGGGGTACGAGGTGATCGACTACAAGCTGGATCGGGAGATCCGCTCCCAGGACGTGGTCGACGGTGACCTTCAGCTCGGGCTCTACTCCATCGCCATGGAAGAGGCGCACGGCGTCCGGCCCGAGGCGCTCACGCTCTATTTCCTCCGGCACAACGTGCAGCGAACCACGGCGCGCACGCCGGAGCAAAACCGGGAACTGGTCCGGTGGACCATTGCCACCGGCAACGACATCAGCGCCGATCGCAAGTGGAGCCCCTGCGCGGGAGACCACTGCAACGGCTGTGACTTTCGCTCCTCGTGCCCCGTCCATACGGGCGTCGTGCCGCCGCCGCTGGAACGGGGAGTCGCGGCGTCGCGCGCGCGGGTGGACACGCAGATGTCCCTGATCCTGCCGGAAGAACCGGTCCACGTGCGGCGGAGCGTCCCGCCGGCGATGGCCGGAGAGGGGCAGCCGCAGCTTTCCCTCCCACTGCTGTAACCGCGGCCCAGTGCCGCCCTGATCCCGTATGAAAGGGAGTCGACGTCATGCCCGCGACGCTCGTTCCTGTGCCGCAGTACCTTCCACGCGTCCGCGCGTCGCACGCCGCCACCGATGAGCGGCGGCGGCACCCGCGCCTGGAATGCCCCCCGGTGCGTATCTCCGGAGTGCGCGCCATTGCACAGGATATCAGCCGCGGCGGCATCGGACTGCGGACCAGCACGCCGCTGAAGGCGGGACAGCGGATCCGCATCACGCTCGAAGACACGATGAGCCGGTCGATCGAGGAGTTCCAGGCGGTGGTTGTCTATGTGGACGGGCAGCGCGCCGGCTGCCGCTGGGTCAGCCCCACGGCGACGCAGGAAGCCTGGCTCCGCGACCGCCTGGCCGCCTGGTTTGCGGCGCTGGACGGCGCCTCCCGGCGCTGAGACCGACGTGATCGAGGTCCCACCCGCGATCCTGCGCCGGACGGCCCGGCTCCTGCGCTCCCTTCCCGGGCCGCCGGGGCAGCCGGACTGCCTCCACTGGGAAGCGGCCCTGGACGGAGAGCCGGACGGCGCGGGAGCGGTGCGGGCCGTCTCCTACCCCAGCTTGACCGGGGAGCTTGCCCCGGGGGATCGCGTGCTGCTCAACGCGACGGCGGTGGCGCTCGGCCTGGGTACGGGCGGCGCGCACTTCGTCATCGCGAGCCTGGAGGGCGCGGGCGGGCCGCCCGAACCGTTTCCGGGCCGATCGGCTGGGCATATTCTCAAGCTGCGCTACACGCCGCTCCAGCGGCGCGTTCGCTCCGGCGAGGAGGAGGCTTCTCCGTATCGAAACGCGGTGCTCTCCTTCCGCTCCCTGGAGGGGACCCCAGTGCTCGGGGCGGAGCTCCTGAGCCAGGCGGCGGCCGCGGCGATTGCCGCTCACGCGCACGGCGCCGCCGTCGGCCGGGTGCCGTGCATCGCGATGGTCCTCCTCGATACGGCAGCACTGCCCCTGGCATTCAGCGGCCTGATCGCCCGGCTCCGGTGCGACGGGGTGGTGGCGGGGTGTATCACCACGGGGCAGGCGTTCGGAGGCGACGTGGAAGCGGTGAACGTCTACTCCGGATTGGTGCTTGCACGCGCCGCGCTGCATGCCGATCTGATCATCGTGACGCAGGGACCGGGGAATGTGGGCACGGGGACCCGTTTCGGCTTTGGCGGCCTGGCGCTGGCGGAGGCGTTCCACGCCGGTGACACCCTGGGGGGGCGCGCTGTCCTGGTTCCGAGGCTAAGCGAGGCGGACCCGCGCGCCCGGCATCGCGGCTTGAGCCATCATACGCAGACGCTTCTGGACGTGACCCGGGCGCCGCTGGTGCTCCCGCGGCCGCCGGAGGTGGAGCTGGAGCTGCCGGAGAGCCGCTGGCCGCGCGAGGCGCCCCGGGTGGACCCCGCACCCGCGTGGGAGGCGCTCGCGCCGTTCCGCGACGTGCTGACCACCATGGGTCGCACGCTGGATGAGGACCCGCTCTATTTCCGCGCGGCGGCCGCCGCCGGCGTGTACGCGGCGCATGAGACGCCGCCGGATCGGTAAGCAGGATGACCCTCGAACAATTAGCCGGACAGCTTCTCTGGTGCGGCTGGGGTGGGGACCCGCAGGCGGACGGGCCGTCCTACGACGCACACGCGCGCCGGCTGGTTGAGGAGATCGGCGTGGGGGGCGTGGTCCTCTTTGACCGCAACCTGCGCGCCCCGGAGCAGATCGCGGAGCTGACGGAAACGCTGCGCGCCCATGCCGCCGAGCCGCTGCTGATCGGGATCGATCAGGAAGGCGGACGCGTGAATCGCCTGCCGCTGCCGGGGCTCACCTTCAGCGGAAATATGGCGCTCGGCGCGCTGAATGACCTGGATTGCACCCGCGCGGTCGCCCGGGCGATCGGGGAGCAGCTGGCGGCGCTGGGTGTGGACGTCGATTTCGCTCCGTCGTTAGACGTCAACAACAACCCGCGCAATCCGATCATCGGGGTCCGCTCCTTCGGTGAAGAGGCGGAGCACGTGGCGCGTCACGGCATCGCCTCGGTGCGCGGATTTCTGGAAGCGGGTATCCTCCCGGTGGTCAAGCACTTTCCGGGGCACGGCGACACCAGCGCGGACAGCCACCTGGAGCTGCCGGTCCAGCCGGCCGATCGTGCGCGCCTCGACGCGGTGGAATTACTTCCCTTCCGCGCCGCCTTCCGCGCGGGCGCGCCGGCGGTGATGACGACGCACATCCGCTTCCCGGCTCTCGATCCGGACCTGCCGGCCACGCTGTCCCGCCCCATCCTCACCGGCCTGCTCCGGCAAGAGCTGGGGTTTGACGGCCTGGTGGTGACGGACTGCCTGGAGATGCGGGGAATCGCGGATCACTGGGGCCCGGAAGAGGCGGCGATTCTCGCACTCGAGGCGGGAGCCGACATGCTCCTGGTCTGTCACACGCTGGAGACGCAGCTCCGCATGCGCGACGCGATCGTCGCCGCGGTCCGGAGCGGCCGCCTCCCGGAGGTGCGCCTCCGCGACGCGCACCGCCGGCTCGACGCAGCCCGCGCCCAGACGGCGGGCGTCCGGGACCGCCGCCGGCGCCCGGAATGTGTGGGGGCGCAGGTCTACCGGGAGCTGGAAGATCGCGTCGCGCGGGAAACCCTCCATCTCTGCACGGGCGCTTCCGTGGACGCCCTCTCCCCATGGGACGCGGCGGAGCCGG
>CAYQDT010000135.1:1151-7891 GCA_964416225.1 uncultured bacterium | reverse complement strand
CTGCAGACCCAGACCGCGGCAGCGATCGGCGAGATTCCGGGCCTCGGAGGCGGAGGCCTCGGGGGCAAGCACCGGCACCCGGCGACCGCCCGCCTCTTGATGCTCGGTCCCCCACGCCACGAAGCGATAGCCGCTCCGCGCAATTCCCTCCAGCGCTCGCTGCAGGGGGAAGTCGCGATACACGTACGTCATGCACGCGATCTGAAATTCCGTGGCTGCGGCGGGCCCGGCGGCCAGGCAGCGGTCCGCCATGCCGGAGAGGAGCGCGCCGGTGGCGGCGCGAAGCAGGGTTCTACGTTCCATATGCGGAGATGCGAAGGTCGGTGTGGGAAGAGCCGCCCCTCCGTTCAGTCCCCCACCCGCCTCGTCCCTTCGTTTGCCTCGACTGTTTCGCTCTCGGCACAGCCCGGCGCGCGGCGGGGATGCGATGATACAATCGGACGATCACTTACCAGGAGGAGCCCGAAATGCCGGAAGCCAGCAAAAACGTGGTGCGCAGCCGCACCGAGAGCCATTCCGACGTCGCGAACACCCCCGCGGCGCGCCAGTTCCAGGGGAAGCTCACGGAGCAGCAATTCAGTGAAGCCCTCGTCCGGAGGGTGCGCGAGGCGAAGGCCGCGCTCCACTTCAGCAACTTCCGCGAGGAATGGACTTCCAGCGACAACGGTCTGGTGCACGAGCTGACGGTCGACGTCCACGAGGATCCCTCCGCGGAGTGAAGCGTCTGCGCCCCGGGACCGCGCAGGTTACGCTGCGCGGTCCGATCCGCCGCTTCCGGCCGTCCCGCCCGGGCCGTGCGCCGTGCTCCGTCCGGGGTACCGCGCCGGACCCGGAGGGCCCGCGCTTTGCATACGCCGCCGCCGGGTAGTACCGTGCGGGAGAGCGGAATGAGGAGGTGGGCGTGAAGAGCATCAATCAGTTACTGGGCATGCCGGTCGTCGCGCTTCAGGAAGGCCTCCGGCTCGGTCATTTGAACGGCGTGGAGATCAATGCCCCGGAAGGGCGCATCCGCTATCTCCACTTCCACGGCGAGCATCGGCCGGATGGCGTGGTGGCGTGGGAGGCGATTCGCTCCCTCGGGGACGACGCAATCACCGTCGGCTCGGTGATGGATGTCCGCCACGACCTGTCGTCCGTCGATCGGACCGGCCTGGTCGCGCACGTGGGTGATCGACCGGTGGTCACGGAGAACGGCACCCGTCTCGGGAGCGTGACGAGCTACGACCTGGACGAGAAGTCGGGGCGGATCCTGGCCTATCACATCGCCACGGGTGGATTGCTGGGCCACCTCCGCCACGCCACGATCACCTTCACGCCGGACCAGGTTCGTACCTTCGGGCACGACGCAATCATCGTTGAGAACCAGCTCGCGGCGGCCCCGGCGGCGTAGTCCGGGGCCGGATCCTGCTCATGCCGGACGTGGTGTCCACCCTGCGGTGCGCGCCGAAGTCCGGGAGGGAGCAGGGTCCGGATAGATCCGGCCGTGAGCCGTCCCGCCCGGGTCACTTCCGGGCGGGTGCAGGCGTCACCGCGGCCGCCGGGGGCAGCACGTAAGGGATCTTGGCCGTCGCCTCGTTCCCCGCTCCGTCCCGCGCGCGGAGTTCCAGCGTATGCCGGCCAGGCTTCAGGCGCGCGCGGTCAATCCTGATCGTCTCCGCGGGCGAGTCGAAGATGCCGTCACCGGCCGCCGCACCGATCCACTCACCGGCGTCCACGCGGTACTCGGCCGAGGCCACATAGGAAGCCGCGGCCATCACCGGCACTTCGTCGGGGGGCTGGGGCCCCACCCGATGCGCCTTCTGAACCTGGATAATGGGCGGCGTGTTCACCACCTGAACCACCTCGGAGAGGACCTCCACCGTCGCCGGCTCGTCCGGGCTCGTCAGCGCGTCCGACGCGACGATCTTCACCCGGTACCGGCCGTCCGGCGTCCCCCGGGTGTTCCAGTTGATCGACCCGCTCCCTTCCTGTCCTTCGTCCACGCTGACCGCCGGGGAGTCCGGTGTGGACGACTCTGCCCGGGCTGCTCCGGCGGGCGGAAGGCTGCTCTTCACGGCCGCGGCCGCCGGACGGGCTTTGGTGGCCCGGAGGCGCGCCGCGCCGGATGCGGCCGCTCGCGGCATGGCGGCGGCTTCACGCCGGCCCGGTGGCACGACCCGCGCCGATCGAGCCGCCAGGCGAACGCCGGTTCCCGCCGTCCTGCTCCGTGCTGATTCCGGCGTGAGGGTCTCCTCCGGCGCCCTGCTCCCTTCGTCGCCCTGCGTCGCACCGGTTCGGGTCCCGATCCGGAACCAGTGGTTCGAGCCCTCTTTGGCGGCGTAGATGCCATAGGTCAGGCGGTCGCCGTCCGGGTCCCGGGCGGTCCACCGGATCGCCCGCGTGCCGGAGAGTACTGTGCCGGCGACCGGCGCCTCGAGTTTGACCTCCGGGGGTCGGTTGCGGGTCCGGTAGAAGATCTCCAGGTTTCGCACGACGGGGACCGGCTGGCCCGCGGTCCGCCGCAGCTTCACACGATACTGGAGGTACTGGCCCGCGGGCGAGGTCACGCCCTCGCCCGCCGGCCGTGTGTAGGGATTGGACCAGCCGCTCCACGTGGCGTCCGGGTACGACGTACTCCCACTGCGGGTCTGGATCTCGACCCCCTGCGGTGTGCCGTCCCACCGGAGCGCCCCCCAGCGGGACACTGCCTTCGCGTCCAGCACCGGCGAGGTATAGGTGCCCTCTTCGGATGGCTGTGCGCCCAGCATCACCACCTGCGTGGGGCCCGCGGTGGCGGCGTAGAGGTTCCCCATCCCGTCGCGGGTGAGGGAGAGCACGTCCGCCGCCTTCGGGTCCCAGAGGGTGTTGACCGTCTTGTCCGGAGCGATTCGGTAGACGCGGGCAGGCCCGCCCACGCCGGCCACAATGCCTCCCTCGGCATCCACGAGCAGGGAGAGGACGTGCTTTTCGCGGGACTGAAAGAGGGTGGTCGTGGCGCCGCTCGGGTCGATCTTCAGTACCGTGGCACGGGGAGAGGTGCCGACGTAGAGGTTTCCGTGCGGGTCCGCGGCCAGTGCGGTGACCGTCAGACCCGGCACCTCGTAGACCGGCGAGACGCTTCCGTCGCGCACCCGGAAGATCTTGCCCCGGGGATAGGTGCCGCAGTAGAGGCTTCCCTTCCCGTCGAAGGCGAGCGCCATGATGTGTCGGTCCGGGGCCGTGAAGACCAGCTCCGCCCGGCCGTCCCGCGCGATGCGGTACAGGTGCCCCTCGCTGCCGGTTGCCGCGTAGAGGTCGGAGCCGCTCACTCCCAGGGCCCACACCCGCTCCCCTGGCAGCCGGCAGAGCACCCGTGCCGATCCGTCCGCCAGGATGCGGTGGACGCTCCCGCTCGGCTCCGAGGCCGCGTACACCGTCCCGCTGCCGTCACCGGCCAGCGCCGTCACCGCCACGTCGGGCGCCGTGTTGTAGAGGGTAGAGGTCGCTCCGCCCGCGCTGATCCGCGTGATCTCGCCGTTGAGCCAGCCGCCGACATACACGGTGCCGCTGCGGTCCGCCGTGTGCGCCCAGAAGAAGCGGTCCGGAGAGGCGAGGAGCGGCGTGGCCTTCGGCGCCAGTGCCAGCTCGCCGCGGCTGGAGATGAGGGTGCCGTCCAGCTTGCCGTTCTGGAGATCGGTCGCCGTGGTCATCTTCCAGATGCCCGGCGCGCGCGCGATCCCGGGCTTCGCCGCGGTCACCTCCCCACCCTCGGCTCCGCCGGTCGCGCTGCCGTCCGGCTCTCCGGCGAGAAGCTGCTTCAGCTCCGCGTAGGTCGGGGTTGCGGCGTCGTTCGGAGCATCGGCTTCCGGTGCGCGGCCACTCTTCGCCGCGCCTGCGGCCAGCCGCAGCAGGTTGCCCGGTCCGCTCCCGGTGGCGGCATCGCCGCCCGCTGCGGAGCCGTCGTCATCACCGCCTGCCAGAAGGCCTCCGGCGTCCGTACCGGCACCCAGTTTGAAAAGGTCGAGGATGGAGCTCATCCCCCCGCCGCCGAACGCGGGGAGCGCGGCGGGGAGCGGGCCGGACTTGTCCTTTTCGTCCGCTTCCACGTCCAGGGACAGCAGCGCGGCGCCGGAGAGCACCCAGGGGGTGGAGCGGGTCTGCTTCGAATGGCTGCGGGTCATCCGGACGCCCGACGCGTTCGTGCCGGTGAGGACCTCCACCACCACGTTCGGCAGGTTCGGAAACTCATAGCCGGACACCGAGATTCCCGCCACCGGCTGGGCAATCTCCACGGTGAGATCATTGTTCGGCTCGCGCTCCGCGAACTGCTGGAGGAGCTGGGCCAGCGACCTCGCCGGCGGGCGCATGATGAGCATCATCTGCCGCAGGCGCTCGGCGGAGGACCCGCCGGCCACGCCGATTTGGAGCTTTCCTGCCGGGATGTTGCCCGGAATCTTCAGCTCCATCTCCTCCGTGCGCTTCGGCCCGTCCGCGGGCTGGATCACCACGCCAAGCTTCACCGTGTCCCCGGGATGAACCCGCTTTCGATCGGAGTAGGCGCGCTCGATGGTGGCCGTGTTTCGCTTCTCGGTCAGGTCCACCGTGACGCGGATGCGGTCCACGGGAACGGGTCCAAAGCTGTTCACCTCCAGCGTGTTCAAGATCTGAAGCAGCTCCGCGAGGGGCATGGAGGCGAAGGGATCGCCGAAAAGCTGCTCCAGCGCCGAGGGCTTCTCGCTCTGCGCGAAGAGGTTCTCCTTCCGGATCGGCTGCATCCCGTGCGGCCAGACCTCCACGGTGCCGCGCGTGGTGCCGAACTGGGGCGGAGAGACGCTGTTCACCGCGCTAATCAGCGAGCCGTAGATGAGGGCGGGGGTCAGGTCCCGCTGCACGGCCGCGCGGACGTGGTAGTCGCGGTGGACGCCGCGGTCGGCATCGTTCACGATGAACTGCGCTTCCACGGAGCGCGCCGGCTGGCCCATCCGGCCGCCGATCGACCAGTTGCGGTCCTGCGTGATGTGCCCGACCGTGTCGATGGAGGCACCCATCTTGAACGAGACTTCGTGGCTGGCGATGACCCCGTGAATGTAGGCGGTGGTCATCGGCATGTCGATGGTGCCGAGGCCGAACATCGGATGCCCGAAGGCGAGCACATGGTCGCCTTTGACGTAGGTCACGGTGCCGATCGCCGTCGAGTCGACGTCCCCGCCGATGAGCTGAACCCCCACGGCGCTTCCCGGCTCGATCCGGGGATGCTCGGCCGGGGGCAAATCCGGCGCGCCGGGACCCTGCATCACCACGGATGAGTAGCGGCCGAGGGTCTTCTGCAGCGAGTCCATTCCGGAGCGGCCCATCCCCGAGCACATCACCGGAGTGGCGACCGGCGCCAGGTACAGCGTCGAGCCGGAACCGCCGGCCGGGGCGAGGCCGCGCTCCGGCACGACGCGCGCCCGCGCGAAAAGCTGCCCGTCCAGGGTCACCGGCCCGTCGCGCGGCGCGAGATCGCCGGTCCGCGCCACTGCCCGGGGCCGCGGAGCGGAGCCCGGCTGGTAGACCTCCAGCATCTGCGCGATCGGCGTCACGCCCGCTACCGGGTCCTTCGCGAACGGCCACGCGAACGCCAGCGCACCGATCAGTTTGCCGTCCACGTAGATGGGGCTGCCGCTCATCCCCGCGGATACGCCGGCTCCGGTGGTGACGGGCGGCCCGTCATCCACGTGGATCAGGATCATATCGCCGTTGTAGTCCATCTTTCGGAGGACGCCAAGCACGGTCACGTTGAAGCGCTCGATCCGGGTGCCCTGGAAGACGCTTTTGCCGTACCCCTTCATCCCGGGGTGGATCTGGTCCACTGAGAGCATCTCATCCGGTGAGATGAGCGGCTCCGCCGGCTTCACTTCGGCGCGCGCGGCGCCGACCAGCAAAGGCAGGAGCGCCAGCAGCACCGCCAGCCCCGCTCGCCATCCGTTGATCGCTTTCATGAGTGCCTCCGATCACTGCCGTCGGCAGGGGCAGCTGATTTGACCACATCCGCTATCGCTCCTATGCGGTCGCCGAACCGGTGGCGGCCGGCTATCTCCCGGTGGAGAGGAGCGACTGGACCAGGTTGATCTTGGTAACCGTGGCCACTTCGCCCGCTTCCTGGGAGAGGGCCGTGAGGTCCGCCTTGGCGACCATCGCCACCGAGCCGCTGGAGTAGACTTCCTGCCCCGACTTCGGATCGAAATAGGTTACCACTGAGCCGCTGATCCGGCCCTGCGACGGCGGCGCGCCGGGGATGCCGGAGTCTTGGGCGCTCATGGGGAGGCTCATCGTCGCGGAGATCCGGGCGCAGTCCCGGCCACGGAACGTCACCCGCGCCAGGTACTTCCAGGTCACGTGCACCTGCTTCGCCCGGGCGCCCTCGCCGACGGACAGCGTGTCTTCCCAGGTGTCGCCCGGCTTCAGGTCGCGCTCCGGAAAGTTCAGGCCGAACAGGGCATCCAGAGAGTCCATGTCGCCGCCCCCTCCGTCCGCGGACGGAGTCAGGCTCTTCCGGCTCAGGAATCGGCCGCGATCCGTCATCCGAACCACCGACCTCGATGCCGTCCGGCGGGTGCTGCGTGCCTGATCGCCGGCACTCATGGTCATGGTCGCCGGCAGGTCCGTGATCTCCAGCGTGACCACCCCGGCCGCGACGCTCCGCACCGTCTCGAGCTGGGTCCCGGTGCTGCGGAACGACATCCGGGTCATCTTCCCGGAGGTCTGCCCGACCATGGCGGCGCCGGCCATGCTCACGCGGG
>CAYQDT010000135.1:0-1141 GCA_964416225.1 uncultured bacterium | reverse complement strand
GCGTCACCTGCCCGGCATGGCGGCGATAGCGGAAGGTCTCGGCGCCGGCCGGAATCACCAGGCTGAGTGCGAGCAGCAGCGGCAAGAGAATGGGGCGGGCCATGGGCGGGCTCCTTCGTGGAGACGGGACGCAGCGGGCGCCTCCCGGCACCCCGATACGCCGGCGCGACGGCGGGTTCCGTTCTGTTCAACGGCGGCCTTCCCATTTCCGCTGCGGCGTATCGATCTGCGTGGAAACCGGTTAAAACGGGCCGATATCAGCAAGGAGAAGTGATGCGTGTCGGCTACCCCTGTATCTGCCTGGGCGAAGGGAGTGCCCGCTGTCAGCAGACGACGATCCTGAAAAACGCGACGGCGGCGCGCCTGCGGGAGTTGACGCGGGCCAACATCGAGGGCCTGCGCGGGATCCTCCGCTACAACCAGGCGCACGGGCTCCGCCTGTTCCGGATTGGAAATGCCTTCGTCCCGTTCGCCTCCCATCCGGTGAACAGCGTGCCCTGGTGGGAAGAGCTCGCGGAGGAGCTCCAATCGATCGGCCGGTGGGTGCGGGAGCACGGTCACCGTCTCTCGTTCCACGCCAGCCATTTCACCATCCTGAACTCCGCCACCCCGGGGGTCGTGGAGTCGGCGCTGGCGGACGTGGAATACATGGGCCGGGTGCTGGAAGCGATGGGCCTGGGACCGGAGCACCGGATCATCCTCCATCTCGGCGTCACCTCCCCCACCCCGGAAGCCGCTCAGGAGCGACTCCTGACAGCCCTGGATCGAGTGCCGGGCGCCTATCGCCGCCACCTCGCCCTGGAGAATGACGAGCGTGGTTACACGGCCGAGCAGGCGATCCGGTTCTCACGGCGCGCCGGGCTTCCGGTGGTGGTCGACACGCTCCATCACGCCTGCAACCCCGGAAGCTGGAGCGGCATGCCCCCCGCTGAGCTGCTGGAGCGGGTCTTCGAGACGTGGAGCCCCACCGAGGGCACGCCAAAGATCCACTTCTCGACGCAGGATCCCGACAAGCGGTCCGGCGCGCACGGCTACTGGATCGACGGGCTGCAGCTCCAGTCGTTCCTGGGGTCCACGCGAGGCGTTTCCCGCGACTTCGACATCATGTTCGAGTGCAAAGGCAAGGACGAAGCGGTCCGGC
>CAYQDT010000134.1:0-7908 GCA_964416225.1 uncultured bacterium | reverse complement strand
GATCCGCTGAAACACCTTCTTGCTCGTAGCATGCCGATGATACATGGTCCAGCCCTCGATCTTCGGATTGAGCAGTTGGATCAGCGTCGCCGGAGGCCCGCGTCGGCGTGGCGCGCCCACTCCGCCATCCCCAGCCGATGCTTCCGCCCGGCGAGCGTGGCCACGACGACCAGCAACAAGATGGCCTCCAGGGGATGGCGCTTGCCCTGGGGACCCCGCGGATCCGGCACGCGGCGAAGATACTCGACGAGGGACGGCAGCCCCGCGGCCAGCAGTCCCGTACTGGGCGGGGTGACAGCAACGGCAGCCGGAGACGGAGAAACGGGCAGTGCGGCAGTCACGATCTTCTCCTGGGGTCTCTTGGCGGAAACTCACAGCAGGACTCGGCGACTGCCGTCTACTTTACCTGCTTTCGAGAATCGAATTGCCCTGTTCCGTACCCTTCGGATGTCCGTGTGACCAGTTCCTCCTCCCGCCGAGGGGCCTTCACGGTCGGCCGACGCCGATGCGCAGCACGGTCAGGGAGTTCGGCGCCAGGGTGTAGGAGACGACGCCGCCGGGGACCGGGAACGGCTTTTCCACCGGCGCCACCTTTCGCGGCTGGTCCAGGCTGTTTTCCGCCTTCAGGTCGGCGCTGGCCAGGACGTACGCCCGTCCGGTGGGGCGGAGCCGCTTCGCGCCGGCGAGCCGGATCCGGACCGGTCGCTCCGCCGGGGTGGTGTTCACCAGCTTCAGGACCACTTCCCCGGCGCGGCCGTCCAGCGAGGCGGTGGTGAAGAGCTCTTTCTCTCCGTTCTTCGTCGAGCCGTCGACCGCCACCGGAAGGAGCGCGGTGCCCCGGTTGGCGCTGAAGAGCTGCTGCACGTAATAGTTCGGGGTGCCGTAGGAGCGCAGGTTGTCGTACCAGATCAGGTCCGGCGTCCACTGCCACGCGTCCACGTGCGCGAAGAGCGGCGCGTAGGAAGACATGCGGACCACGTCGCAGTTGCGCTCCAGGCCGGTCATGAACGCCGCCTCGGAGAGCGCGCACTCCCAGTTGTTGCGGTTGTCCGGCCGCGCGATCCCCGCGCTCTGGGCAGCATACTCCCCGGCGAAGACCTTCGGCCCGGTGCGCGGGTAGGAGTCATACCGGCGGGCGTTTTCCCGGAACCACCGGGGCGCCATGTAGTAGTGCTCGTCCACGATATCGGCGCCCAACTCCCGGAGCTTGCTCCAGGCGAAGTCGAACCGCTCTCCGCTGGGGCTCGGGCCGGCGCTGGAGACGAGCGAGATCGCCGGGTGCCGGCTCTTGATGGCCCGGGCGAACGCCTCATAGCGCGGGATATAGTCCGGACCCCACTGCTCGTTCCCCACGCCGATCATCCGGAGGTGGAACGGCGCGGGATGTCCCATCGCGGCGCGGCGGGCGCCCCACCGGCTGGTGGCCGGGCCGTTGGCGAACTCGATCAGGTCCAGCGCGTCCTGCACGTACGGATCGAGCCGGTCCAGGGGGGCCAGCTCGCCGGAGTTGAACTGGCACGCCATGCCGCAGTTCAGAATCGGCAGCGGCTGCGCGCCGATATCCTCACAGAGCTGAAAATACTCGTAGAAGCCGAGGCCGAACGACTGGTAGTAGTCCGGCGTGGGACGGTGCTTGAACTCCGTGTTCCACCGGTTCACGATCAGCTTCCGCTCTTCCGGGGGGCCGATCGTCCGCTTCCACTGGTAGCGGGTCTCCAGCGTCCGCCCTTCCACGATGCAGCCGCCCGGAAACCGGACGAAGCCCGGCTTCATGTCATGGAGCAGCCGCACGAGGTCCGCGCGGAGGCCGTTTTTCCGGTGCTTCCAGGTCTCCTGCGGGTAGAGGGAGAGGTCGTCCAGGTCCACCGCTCCGGAGCCCAGCGCGAGGAGTTCCAGGTGCGCCCGGTTCGCGGTTCCCGTGGCGCGGAGGGTGGCCGTGTACGGCTTCCAGTCCGTGGTGAAGCCGGAAAGCTGCGTCTCCCCCAGGCTCGTGCCGTCCGCGTCCCGCAGCACGGCGCGCAGGCCGCCGGTGCGTCCCGCCTCGCGGCGCGCGCGAAGCGTGAAGGTGTAGGCGGCGTCCCGCGCCACGCCCATTCCCCGGAACCCCTCGTTCTCCGCGCCGAAGCCGTCGCCGGGTGCGCGCGTCTCGATCCGCACGAAATGGCGGTCGGCGGCGCTCCCCGCGCTCCGCTCGAGGACCCGGACCGATCCGTCCGCGCCGCCGCGCCGGACGGTCTTCCAGCCCAGCAGCGGGTCCGGGAACTCGAAGGAGCGGTTCTTGATCCGCTCCGGGTAGAGCCCGCCGTCCGCGGCGAAGCTGATGTCTTCGAAGAACAGGCCGAAGAGGGTGGCCGGAACGGGCGTACCCGGGCGGTCCACCTGGACGGTGATCGTGCCGCCCTGGGCGGAAGCGAGGCGCACGAGGGCCAGGGCGAGCCCCAGCGTGCAGAGCGGCGCGGCGATCCGGGCGGCGCGCCGGACGGGATGGGCGGTGGGATGGATCGAGGAGTTCATCATATCGGATTGCAGCGGTGAGCGGGCCGGGCGCTCGGCGTCCCCGGCCCGCGGGGCGGGAGCTCCCGTCTAATAGCGGCGGTTCTGCTCCCAGTTCCAGGCCGTGGTGATGGTCTCTTCCAGGTCGCCGTAGCGCGGCGCCCACCCGAGCTCGCTCTTCGCCTTCGCGGCGCTCGCCACCAGCCGGGGCGGATCCCCTTCCCGGCGCGGGCCTTCCACCACCGGGACCGGCCGGCCGGAGACCTTCTCGCAGATCCGGATGACCTCGCGGACCGAGTAGCCGGTCTCGGTTCCCAGGTTGAAGAAGCCGCTGCCGCCGCCCGCCCGCATCCGCTCCAGCGCCAGGCTGTGGGCCTGTGCCAAGTCGAGGATGTGGATGTAGTCCCGGATGCAGGTGCCGTCCGGCGTGTCGTAATCCGAGCCGAAGACGGTCACCGCATCGCGCCGCCCCTGGGCCGCCTGCAGGATCAGCGGAATCAGGTGTGTTTCCGGGTCATGGCTCTCGCCGATGCGGCCCTCCGGGTCGCCGCCCGCCGCGTTGAAGTAGCGCAGCGCCGTGAACCGCAGGCCGAACGCCCGGTCGTAGGCCTGCATGATCTTCTCGCAGATGAACTTGCTCTCGCCGTACGGGTTGATCGGGGCCTGCGGGTGCCGCTCGTCCATCGGGACGTACACCGGGTTGCCGTACGTGGCGCAGGACGAGGAGAACACGAAGTGCCGGACGTGGTGGTCGCGCATGGCGTCCAGCAGGTTCAGCGTGTTGACCACGTTGTTCTGGTAATACTTGTCCGGCCGCGTCACCGACTCGCCCACGTACGCGAACGCGGCGAAGTGGACCACCGCATCGATCGGATACTCCGTGAAGACGCGGTCCAGCAGGGCGCGGTCGCCGAGGTCGCCCTCCACCAGCGGGGCGTCGATCACGGCCTCGCGGTGGCCGTAGACCAGGTTGTCCAGCACCACCACCTCGCTGCCGCGGGCCCGCTCGTAGAGCACGTAGTGGCTGCCAATGTATCCGGCGCCGCCGGTGACCAGTATCATCGCTGCTTGCTCCTTCTCCCCGTGCGGCATCGGGACGCCGCGCATCGGAATGACAATGTGTGGCCTCGGAACCGCCCGGTCAGGCGCCGAGCGGCGCTCCCGGGTGGGGCCAGCCCTCCGCGTCCCAGGTGAGGGGGCGGACCTGCAGGGTGGGGACGCCCATCGCGTCGCCGTCATAGTAGTGGTAGACCAGCAGATCCCGGCCCGGCTCCTGGAGCACCGCGCAGTGCCCCGGCCCGATCATCCGCCCCTCCGTGGCCAGGACCCCCGTTCCGCCGCCGCTCAGCAGCGGCGTTCCGTCCCGGTCCAGGTACGGGCCTTCGACCGCGCGCGCCCGCCCCACCCGGATGTTGTACGTGCTGTTCACGCCGCGGCAGCAGAGATCGAAGGAGGCGAAGAGGTAGTAATAGCCGCCGCGGCGGATCAGGAACGGCGCCTCGATCGCGTCCGGAGAGGGCCGGCGCGCCAGCGAGCGGACCGTCGCGCCGGCCCGCGGCCGGGCGGTATGCGGGTCGACGTCCACCAGCTTGATTCCGGACCAGAAGGAGCCGAAGAGGAGCACCACGCGCCCGGACGGCAGCCGCAGGAGGTTGGAGTCGATCGCGTTGTAATCATCGCCCGGCTTCGACTCGAAGACCTTTCCCTCGTCCTTCCATCCGTAGTCCGGGCGGGCGGGGTCCAGCGTCTTACCCGTCACCAGCCCGATCAGCGAGCGGTTGCTGCCGAAGGTCGAGACGGAGTAGTAGAGGTGATACCGGCCGTCGAAGAAGGCGATGTCCGGCGCCCACGGGCCCCGGCTGCCCGGGATCGCCTCCCGTGCCCAGCCCGGCAGCGCGTCCGGGAAAACGCGGCCCAACGGCTCCCAGTGAACCAGGTCCCGCGAGCGTCGAACCGGGATCCCGGGGCCGGTGGAGAAGACGTAATAGGCGTCTCCCTCCCGCGCGATGCACGGGTCGTGGACGCGCCGGGCCGCGTTCGGCACCCCCGCCGCCGGGGCCTGCGCGGTGGCGCGGAACGGCCGGAGGGCGGCCGGCAGCGCCGCCGCCAGCACCGGCAGCACCGGCAGCCACCGTGGGAGGCTCCGACCGAAGAGTGAGACCCGGCGAAACGAGGGCATGGCGAGCGTCTTTCTCCCGGCTCCGCCCCACTACCCGCCGAAGCGGAGCACGTTCCACGAGAATGGCGGCAGCACCGCCTCGAAGCGCCCGCCGTCCAGGAGCGGCGCCTCCGCCGCGGCGCGCGGCGCCACGTTTTCCGGTTGGTCCGCCGTATTGACGGCCTTCAGATCGGCGTGGGTGAGCACGTGCTGCCGGGCGCCGCGCTGCGCTGCAAACCCGCGGAGCTCCCCCGAGAGATGGACGGCCTGCCCGCCGGGATCCCGGTTCACCGCGAACACGGTGAGGCCGCTCTCGTCCGCCACGGAGGCGATCTTCACCACCGGGACCCCTTCCCGGGCCGCGCAGTCATACCGGGGCGCGTCCACCAGGGAGCGAAGCACGGTCCCTCGCCCGAGCTGGGAGGCGGAGGCGAAGGGGTGGAAGATCGTCTGCTTCCAGGCCCGGCCGCCCGGCTCCGTCATGATCGGGGCGATGGCGTTCACCACCTGGGCCATGCAGCCGATCCGGACGCGGTCCGCGTGGGAGAGGAGGGTGATCAGCATGCCCCCGACCACCAGCGCGTCTTCCATGGTGTAGATCTGCTCGAGCTGCGGGCGGGCCCGGCTCCACTTCTCGCCGGGCGCGGTGAGGTCGCGCGTCTGCCGCCAGACGTTCCACTCGTCGAAGCTCAGGTTCACCTGCTTGCGCGAGCGCTTGACGGCCCGGACCGCGTCGCAGAGGGCCACCGCTTCCCGGATGAAGTCCGACATGTCGTCCGGCTTCGCGAGGAAGCTGGCCGTGTCGTCGCTCACGTTTCCATAGTAGGTGTGGAGCGACAGGTAGTCGGTGGTCTCATACGCCTGGGTGAGCGCCTCCCACTCCCAGCAGCCGAAGGTGGGCATGTCCCGCTTGGAAGAGCCGCAGAGCACGGTCTCGATGCCGGGGTCGGTCCACTTCATGAGCTTGGCGGACTCGTTGGCCAGGCGGCCGTACTCCCAGGCCGTCTTCTGCACCATCTGCCACGGCCCGTCCATCTCATTGCCCAGGCACCACACCTTTACCCCGTGCGGCGCGGCGTAGCCGTGGCTGCGGCGGAGGTCGCTCCAGTGCGTGCCGCCGGGGTGGTTGCAGTACTCCACCAGCGCCTGCGCCTCTTCCGGGCCGCGGGTGCCCAGGTTCACGGCCAGCATCGGCGCGGTCCCGACCTTCCGGCACCACTCCACGAACTCATTCGTGCCGACCTCGTTCGGCTCCAGGGCGCCCCAGGCCAGGTCCAGCCGCTTCGGCCGGCTCTCGCGCGGGCCGACGCCGTCTTCCCACCGGTAGCCGGAGACGAAGTTGCCCCCGGGGTAGCGCATGATCGGCATCCGGAGCTCCCGGACCAGCTCGATCACGTCCTGGCGGAAGCCGTCGCCGTCCGCCGCCGGATGGCCGGGCTCGTAGATGCCGGTGTAGATGTGGCGGCCGAGGTGCTCGGCAAAGCCGCCGAACAGCCGGGGATCGACGTCGGAGACGGTGAAGTCCCGGTCCAGGATCAGGGTGGCGCGCTGCGTGTTCACAGGAGTTCCTCCGCGGTGAGAGTCCGCCAGCCGAAGGCCGCCGCGCCGGGCGACGAGCCGTGGAAGAGGTAGGGAGGGTGGCCCGCCTCGCGGGCATACTCCGCCGCGATCGCCTCGACGGCCGGGCCTGCGTCCCGGCGCCCCAGGACGGCGACCGTCCCGCCGCTCCCGCCGCCGGTGATCCGCGCCCCGAAGAGGCCCCGCTCCGGCCCGGCTTCCCGGACCAGCTCCACCAGCAGGTCCGTGCCGTCCGATCCGAGCCCGCACGCCGAGTAGCCGGCGTGGGACTGGAACATCAGCTCGCCGAGCAGCCGCCCCTGCTCCTCGAGGTGCTCCGGGGGGCACGGCTGCCGCAGCAGTTGCGCGAACTGGCGGGCCCGCAGTCGCTCGTGGATCGGATGGGCGGCCGCCGCGCGGACCGCATACTCACGCTCCGGCGCCACCACGGAGAGCGGATCATGCGGCGGGCGGAAGCGGGCGAGGTATTCGGCCCCCGTGAGGCGCTCCGGCACGTGGGAGGCGTAGTGCTGCTCCCACTCGGACGGCCTCAGATTGGCGAGATAACCGCTCCAGGCCGGCTCGACCCCGTGCCGATCCACGAGGCGGGCGCGCGCGATCTCGTAGCCCATGAAGGCGGCGGTGCGGACGGAGCCGTAGTCCCCGCCGGAAACGGCGTGCCGGATCCCGGAATCGAGGCCCCAGATCCCGTAGGCGTCCGGCAGCGGCAGCGTCCCGCAGAGGGTGGCCGGCTGGCAGAGCAGGGCCAGGAGGCGGTCCTGCTCCCCGCAGGCGGAGGTCATCTGGTCCATCACGCCGCATGGGGCGCCGACCACCCGGTTCTCCACCTGCTGGCAGAGCAGGGCCAGCTCCACGGGCTCCAGCGGGAGGTCGAAGGCCGCCGCGATCGCCCGCATCACGGCCACTTCGATGGCGGCGGAGGAGCTCACGCCCTTGCCCTGCGGTACGCCGGAGGCGATCAGCAGCCGCGCGCCCTCCGGGAAGCGGACGCCGCGCTCCCGCATGAGTACCAGGAAGCAGCCGGCCGCGTAGGCCGCCCAGTGCCGCTCCGGGTCCCGCGTGAAATACTCCCGGGCGGCGGCGTAGTCGAGCGGCTCTCCCGCATGCTCGAGGTCGGAGAGCGGCATGGTGAACGAGCGGGGCGCGGCCTGCTCCGCCTCCCCCGGGCCTCCCAGGCTGACGATGCGCAGCATCCGCTCCGGGCTCCGCTGGAGCGCGGCGAAGGTCGCCTCGCGCAGCGGCCACTGGAGGACCAGCGAGCCGGAATAGTCCGAGATGCCGCCCATCAGGTCGAGCCGTCCCGGCGCCCGGGTGACGACGAGATCGCGCGCGGGACCGCCGGCGCCGGCCGCGAACAACTCCCGCGCTTCCGCGGCCGGATGACCGGGGAGCCGGCGGAGGGTCCGGAGGAAGCCCTCCAGGTCCGGCGGGTTAGAGTGGGGGGTAGGAGCGGTCATGGCGGCTTACCTCGACGTGGGCCGGCTCGAGTCCGCCGCCCCGGACGCCGGAAGGAGGCCGCGCCGCTCCAGGGCGCCCGCCAGCAGCGGCTGGATCTGCGAGCGGAGGGCCGCATTCGCGTAACCCACCCAGGCCACGTCCGGCTCCACGGAGAGGGGCGCCCGCACCGGCTCGCCGCGCGCGTCCGTCACGATGACGACGACCTCCCGGGCAATCAGCTC
>CAYQDT010000133.1:5766-7928 GCA_964416225.1 uncultured bacterium | reverse complement strand
CTTCTGGCGCTGCTGCGAAACGATCTGAGCCGGGACCAGGCGTGCGCGTTCGTCCGGGAGCACTACGACGCGCTCATCGCCCGCCTGCCGCGCGACACGGGCCCGTCGCTGCTCACTGCCGCCGGCGCTCCCCGCACCGAGGCCGGACTGGCCGAAGCCGAATCGTTCTTCGGGCCGCGGGCTGAAAAGCTCCCGGGAGGGCCGCGTATCCTGGCGCAAACGCTCGAACAGGCGCGCCTCGCGCTGGCGCTCCGGGAGCGGCAGTTGCCCGGCATGGAGCGGTTTCTCTCCGCGATGGCGTCGCCGTAGCGGCCCCAACCGCGGGACGAGGGAGCGGACGACGAGCGAGGGCGACGAGGCCGCCCTCTCGCCGTTCCGGCTGGCCCGCTTCGGCGCGATGGAGGGTAACATGACCCGATGCAGGTCTATCTTCGAATCATCCGCTATCTCCAGCCGTACCGGGGCCGCGTTCTCCTCGGCTTCCTCTGTCTGCTCCTCTCCACCCCCGCCGGTCTGCTCCATCCCTGGATCTGGAAGTTCATCGTGGACGAGGTGGTGGTTCACCGCAAGGTCCACCTGCTGGCCCCCGCCCTCGCGGTGATGGTGGCCGCGCATCTTTTCGGGACAGTGCTTGGCGCGGTGCGCAGCAACCTGCTGGAGAAGGTGGGGCAGTGCTTCGTCCGGGATCTCCGGATCGAGGTCTACGCCCGGCTCCAGGAGCAGTCCCTCGCCTACCACCACACGCACCGCTCCGGCGATCTCGTCGCCCGCGCCATCGGCGACGTGGACGTGCTCCAGGAGGTGGTGCTGAACGGGACGGATTCCGTCCTCTCCAACGCCTACAGCTTTCTCATCGTGGCGGGATCGCTGATCGCGCTGCAGCCCTGGCTAGGAATCATCACCATGCTGCCGATCGTGACGGTGGGCGTGGTGGTGCGGCTGTTCAATATCCGAATCAAGCGGCTCTACCGGGCCGGCCGGGATCGGCTCGGCGACGTGAGCGCGCGCCTGCAGGAGAACCTGCAGGGCATGATGGTCGTCCAGGCCTTCGCGCAGGAAGGCCGGGAGAACGAGCGCTTCCGCAAGGTGACCGAAGAGTACCGGGAGATCCAGTTCCAGGCGGTGAACGCGCGGACGACGATCCTGCCCGCCGGACAATTCGTCGGCTTCATCAGCAACGTGCTGGCCGTGGGGGTCGGCGCGTGGCTCATCCTGCAGGGGCGCTTCACCGTGGGCGGACTGGTGGCCTACCGCGGCTACTGGTGGCAGCTCTTCGCGCCGATCAGCCAGCTAGCCCAGATCAATGACCTGATCCAGCGGGGCGCGGCGGCCGGCGCCCGGGTCTTCGAGCTGCTGGATGAGCCGGTGACCGTCCAGGATGCGCCGGACGCGGTGACCCTGGAGCGAGTGCAGGGCCGGGTGACCCTGGAAGACGTTCATTTCGGCTACGGCGGACGGCCGGTGCTCCGAGGTATCAGCCTGGATGTGCGCCCGGGCGAGGTGGTGGCGGTGGTGGGAAGCAGCGGCGCGGGCAAGAGCACGCTCGTCAACCTGGTCCCCCGCTTCTGGGACCCGTGGGAGGGCCGGGTGTGCGTGGACGGGCGGGAGGTCCGCTCCGTGACGAAGCAGAGCCTGCGGCGGCACATCGGGATGGTGCTCCAGGAGACGTTCCTCTTCAGCGGGACGGTGCTGGAGAACGTCCGGTACGCCCGCCGGGACGCCACGCTCCAGGACGCGCGCGAGGCGGCGGCCGCGGCGAACGCGCTCCAGTTCATCGAGGAAGAGCTTCCGCACGGCTGGGAGACGGAGATCGGGGAACGCGGCGTGCGGCTCTCCGGCGGGCAGCGGCAGCGGATCAGCATCGCGCGCGCCTTCCTCTCCGACCCGGAGATCCTCATCCTGGACGAGGCGACCTCCGCCGTCGAGGCGGAATCGGAGTGGATCATCCAGCAGGCGCTGGAGCGCCTGATGCGCGGACGCACCACGCTGATCATCAGCCACCGGCTCTCGATTGTGCGCGGCGCGGATCGGATCGTAGTGCTGGAGGAAGGCCGGATTGCCGAAGAAGGCACCCACGCCGAGCTGCTGCGGAAGGGCGGCCCCTACGCCGAGATGTACCGCCTCCAGATGGGCCACCTGGCCGGCACCTTCACCGATGCGCT
>CAYQDT010000133.1:0-5666 GCA_964416225.1 uncultured bacterium | reverse complement strand
GCCACGAAACCGCAGAGACCTCCCTGCAAGGGCACAAAGCGTGCTGTGGTTAAACTAGAGCCGGCAGGGCTATACAACGGAGCAGTACACCGCGGATTTTAACGGTTGCAGAGGGCTGGATGACCGCTGTTGCGGAGATGAACCCCCATATCGTGGCGCTCGTGCGGCTGGCCGTGGAGCGGGTGGCCGCGGATCCGGCCGACGAGCAGCGCTACCTGGAGCTGAATTTCGCGCTGGACCGGGCGGTCGAGCGCGACCTCCGCTACCGGGAGCTCCTCGACCTGTTCGAGGAAGGGGCTGCGGCGGCGGATGGGGACGGCGCCTGGGGCTGGCGCCTGGCCGCCGCGCTCGCCGCCAACCTGATGGGGGACACGCCGCGGGCGGTCCGCTGGCTGGAGGAGACGCGTGCCGGCCTGGAGAGCGCGGGCCACATCCATACCGCGCTCAACTCCTTCGCGCACGGCGAGCTGGCCCGCGCCTGCTACCACTCCGCGCAGCATCTCCGCGGCAACGAGGCCGCGAACCGCGCGCTGCAGATTGCCCGCGCGGCGAACTCCCTCTGCGCCGAGGCGTACGCCCACCACTATCTCGGCCTGATCTCCGTGCGTCGGCGGGATTACGATTACGCCCGCCGGCACCTCGACGCCGCGCGCGACCTCTTCGAGCGGATGCACCAGCGGCAGGCGCGGGCCCGTGTGCTGGACTCCATCGCCGTGATCGAGATGGAGAACAGCCGTTACGACCTCGCGCGGGAGCTGCTGCAGGAGAGTCTCGGGGTTAAAGAAGACCTGCGCGATTTGCGCGGCCTGGCCATCACCTGCGGCAGCCTCGCGCGACTCTTCGCGGCACTCGGAGACTACCGCCGCGCGCAGCAGTTCCTGGACCGTAAGCGGGAACTCATCCGCCGGGTGGGAGATGAGCGGAACGATACGCTGGTGCTCGTCCAGCTTGGCGAGCTGCATGTGCGGCATGGGAATCCGGAACTGGCGCGCGAGGAGCTGCTTGCGGCCCGCTCCTTGGCGCGGCACCGGTGCGACGAGCGGCTGGAAGCGTACGCCTGCTTCACCCTGGCGGAAGCGGAGTTCCTGCTCGGCCATTCCGAGGACGCGCGGGAGGCGATCAACTGCGCGTGCGCCTATTTCATGCACGGGGAGGAAGCGGTGATGCGGGAGCGCTCGCTCATCCGCCGCGCCCTCGGCAACGGCGAGAGCCTCACCTCCGCCGCGATCAACGAGCCACTCGAGCGGCTGCGACAGTCCGGAGCGTGGGCTCCCCTGGCCGACGCGCTCTTCGAGACGGCCAGCTTCTTCCATCTCCAGGCCCAGGGCGATCTTCCCGGGGACCTGCCGCTCGGAACGGGCCTGGAAGACGGCAACCTCGCGCGCCAGATCACGGCGCTGTACGCGGAAGCGCTCGACGCGGCGGAGCCCACTCAGGCGGATCAGATGGCGGTGATCCTGCGAAGCCGCGCCTCCAATGTGGAGGGTCGGGCGTGGGTCGACGCGATGCTCACCGTCAAGCAGCACAAGGACGAGCTGGAGCAAGCGTATGCCGGGCTGCGGCGCGCCGAGTCGCTGCGGCAATCCCTCGTGCAGATGATCGTCCATGACCTGAAGAACCCGCTCACGGCAATCATGCCGTGGCTGCAGACGGTTCAGATGGGCGTGCTGTCTCCCGAGGAGGTGGAGGAATACCTCCAGCTAGCCATCGACGAGTGCGAGTACCTCCTCCGGATGATCGAAGACCTGAATGATGTCGGGAAGATGCAGCACGAGACAAGCATCGAGCTGCACCGGGAGCCGCTCGACCTGCCCGACATGGTCCGGGACGTGGCCCGCCGGCTTCAGGCCCGCGCGCGGGACAGCCGGATCTCCATCCGCGTGGAGCCGTTCCCGCCCGATCTGCCGCCCGTCACCGGAGACCGGGTGAAGCTCCGCCGGGTGCTCGAGAACCTGGTCTCCAACAGCATCAAGTACGGCCGCCCGCCGGAGGGGAGTCCGATGCCGGCGGACGTCCGCATCGCCCTCCAGCGAGAGGCGGGAATCCCCGGCGAGGTCGCTCCCTCGGTGCGGGTCGAAGTGCGCGACTTTGGTGTCGGAATCCCCGTGGGGGAGGCGGACCGCGTCTTCGAGCCGTACTACCAGGCGGAAGCGGGCCGCAAGCGGAAAGCCGGAGTCGGTCTGGGCCTCGCCTTCTGCCGGCTCGTTCTGACCGCGCATGGTGGGACGATCTGGACGGAGCCGAATTCCCCCAACGGCAGCATCTTCGCGTTCCGGCTGCCCGCCGCAGAGCCGCTGGAATCCGTGCGCCCGCGCGCCTAGCCGCCCGCTCTCCGCGCCGGCGCGAGGAGCGCCGTCCCGCTCCGGCCGCAGCGCGGGCGCTCCGCACCGTCGCCCCGGCCCCGCCGCCCCGGCCCCGTCGCCTGGCCGCGATCTAGCCACTCAGTGGCGGCGGCTAGTCGCGTGCTAGCCAACCGGCCAATTCTCCGGCTGCTCCCCGGTCCGACAGGTCCAATCCGGTCATTCCGCCAATAATGACATTGGGGCTGCCTGCTTGTAGAGAGGCCGCTTTACCCTCCGCGGACCGGCCGATGGCCGGCACCCCGGAGTTCCCACCGGCATGGGCGTGATGCCGAAGCTGAACGCTGAACTACGGTCAACATGCGGGGTCTCTGTGCAGGCCCGCATGCCGCGACGCCGGGAGCGCGCGACCCACTTCCCGCACACAACCGCAAATGACTGGCATGAACCGGAGCTTTCGACGGCTCCTGTCCGGGCCGGAGAGTGTGTGCCTCACCATTCCCTGGCTTCAACGGAAAGGAGAACCTCGATGAACCGCAGAGCCTTCCTGAACACCTCCCTCAGCGCCGCCGCCGGGCTGGCCGGTATCGCCGCCTTCGCGCGGCCTGCCGCTGCGCAGGCGTTGTGGAGTGATGGGCCGAACGCCCTGCTGAGCCCCGGCGGCGGAAGTGTGGCGCTTACCGCGAACATGACCACCGCGCCCGCCACGGACACCACGGTCTACATCACCGCCAACAGCACCGGCCCCACGGCGCAGGTGCCGAATAGCGTGGTGATTCCGGCCGGGCAGACCTCAGCCCCCTACACGCTGATCTACGGCCCGCAGGTCAACGTGACCGACAGCATCACGGTCAACCTCTCCGCGAATGGCGGTGTGGACACCGGCAGCAGCTCGTTCCTCTACCCGAGTGCCGCTTAGCTCGTCCTGCCGGGGCAGGGGTTGTTCAGGCTTCCGATCAGGCGCCGGACCCCTGCCTCCCCGGCCGGGCGGACGATTTCTCACTTTTCCACCGCCGGGTAGAGGAGTGATCACGAGAATTCGCCAATAATAACACTGAAGCCGCCTGCTTGTAGAGGGGGCGCTTCACCCTCCGCGGATCGGCCGATGGCCGGCACACCCGGAGTTCCCACCGGCATGGGCGTGATGCCGGAGCTAAACGCTGAACTACGGTCAACATGCGGGGTCTCTGTGCGGACCCGGCATGCCGCGACGCAGGGAGCGCGCGACCCACTTCCCGCACACAACTGAAGACATGCCAGGAACGTTCCGGAGACCCGAAGGGCTCCAGTCCGGTCTGGTCGTCATGGGGCTGGCGCTGAGCGTCACTCTGCTGACGGCGGATCTGAATCGGGCGGCCACGGCGGCCCATGGACTGTCCCACTCGACGGTTACTCCTCTCGCGAAGCTCGCTCCTGAGCTTCACGCTGCGATGAGCAGCAAACGAGAGCAGTCGTACATCGTGCAGTTCCGCGCGGCCGGTCCCGGCGCCGCCGCGGTTCGCCGGTCCGGGGCACATCTGCTCCGCACCTACCAGTTCCTCCCGATGGCCGCCGTGCGCGCCACCGGGAAGCAGCTTGCCCGGCTGACGGCTTCCAGCGAAGTGCTCCACGTGAGCGCCGACGCTTCCGTGAAGCGAGCCACCGAATTCGCCATCCCGGCCATCAGCGCGGACCTTGCCGCGCAGGCCGGCGCGAGCGGCGTGGGCGTGGGAATCGCCGTCATTGACAGCGGCGTCAACTACCACACCGACCTGAATGCCTCCGACTCCAGCCACGCCACCCGGGTAGTGGGCGGCTACGACTTCGTGAGCGGCGGCGCCCAAACCGTCCAGAACGACCAGTGCGGCCACGGAACGATGGTGGCCGGTCTGGCGGCGGGGAATGGTCTCTCCAGTAATGCGCAGGTGGGCCCGTTCTATACCACGCGCCATTTCTTCGGCGTGGCGCGCCGGGCGAACATCATCAACCTGCGCGTGCTGGACCTGCACGGCGCGGGCACGGTCTCGCGCGCGCTCGCCGCGCTGGACTGGTGCATCCAGAACAAGGCCGCCCTGAACATCCGCGTGGCCAACCTCTCGTTCGGGCATCCGCCTACGGAGAGCTACAAGGCGGACCCGCTCTGCCAGGCCGTGGAGAAGGCCTGGAAGGCCGGAATCGTGGTGGTCTGCGCGGCCGGGAACCGCGGCCGCTCCGTGGCCAACAATCCCAACAGCCCCACCGCGTACGGCACCATCAACAGCCCCGGCAACGATCCGTACGTGATCACCGTCGGCGCCACGAACGATAAGGGGACCGTGACGCGGGACGATGACTGGATGGCCAGCTACAGCAGCCGCGGTCCGACCGCGATCGACCATATCGTCAAGCCGGACGTTCTGGCCCCGGGCAACAAGATCGTCGGTCTCCGCCACCCGAACAGCGAGCTGGAGCGGGTAGCGGACCGGACGAACCTGGTGCCGACCTCCTACTACTGGGCGCCGCACGGCATCGGGCGGGAGGAGTACTTCGTGCTCTCCGGCACCAGCATGTCCGCCGGGCTGGTATCCGGCGCCGCGGCGCTGCTCATCGAGCAGGATGCGACCCTCACCCCGGACAGCGTGAAGGCTCGCCTGATGCTCTCCGCCCGCAAGCACTGGCGGAAGGACGGGCAGACGCCCGGCATCCTCTCCCGGGGCGCCGGCCTGATCGACGTGACGCGCGCTCTGCGCTGCAAGGTCGTGGCCACTTCCCCGGCACTCTCTCCCTGGATCCAGCCGACCACCGGCGGGTTTATCCTCCATCTGAAGACGGGGATTACCGGAGAGCAGGCCTTGTGGAGCGACCAGGCGCTGTGGAGAGATCAGGCGCTGTGGAGTGATCAGGCGCTGTGGTCCGAACAGGCGCTGTGGAGTGACCAGGCCCTCTGGTCCGATCAAGCGCTCTGGAGCGACGATCCGACCACCGGCGTGGCGGCGACGCAGGCGCTGTGGAGCGACCAGGCGCTGTGGAGTGACCAGGCGCTCTGGTCCGATCAGGCCCTCTGGAGCGATCAGGCGCTGTGGAGCGATCAGGCGCTGTGGAGCGATCAGGCGCTCTGGTCCGATCAGGCGCTGTGGAGCGACCAGGCGCTCTGGTCCGACCAGGCACTCTGGAGTGACGATCCGAATACGCCCAGCGCGGGCATCTCGCAGACCAACGTGGTGGGAGACTAATCCGATGCATCGCGTAGCAAAACCACTCGTCGTAACGGCAGTAGTCCTCCTCACCGGAGCGCTCCTTCTCTCCGCGGCATCCCTCCTCCAGGGCCCGGCGGCACGCGGAAGCATCCGGGTGTCGCAGATGCTCTGGGGCGATGGCCCGCACCACCTCCAGCAGGCAGTGCGCCGC
>CAYQDT010000132.1:0-7933 GCA_964416225.1 uncultured bacterium | reverse complement strand
AAGTACCACCTGGATCAGGGCGGCATGGTGGTCGACTAGGTGCTGCACCAGGAGACCGCCGTCGGCGTCACCAAGGATCCGATTGCCGGGCTGCCGGACCCCGGGTCGCCCGGGCCCGTGGAAGGTCGGCTCGTGTCAAATCCCAGCACATGGCAGTTGACCAATGAGGGCAGCACGGATCATAGGGCGGTGCTGGCCTTTAATGCGCTCGTAGCGCCGCATCGGGTCGCCTGGAACGACATCGGCAGCCGGATCACCTTTTCTCCGGACCAGGGGGCCGGGTTCACGGTGGACGGCCAGCTCTATCCGACCTACGCGATCTATTCCAGTGGCCCGGCTGGGCTGGAACTGCAGACCGCCCTGTCCCAGGCCGCGGCGCCGATCCAGAACTTTACGAACCCGGCCTTTCCGAGCACCACCTCGGACGAATCTCATCATTTCCGGCGGCAGTACCGCCATACGGGTCACTGAAGAGACTCGAGAGATTCTGTCGACGCGGGCACCGAGGCCACGGCTGCCGCTGCGTCGGAGCTCTGAAGCCCGCCCGAGACCGACCGGACTCACCCTTCCGGCCCTGGCGCCTCAGGTGCGCGGTGTTACCGCGATGACCGGAGCCGGTCCGGGCGGCCCGGAGCAACTCCGCGTAAGGCGCAGCGCCGTCCCCGTCAGGCCGCGGACCAGAGCTTCGCGAGCGGGCGGTAGCCGATCAGGTGGATCCCCTGCTCCCGGATCAGCGCGCGGGTGTCCGGCTCGGTGAAGATCCGGAACTCCGCCCAGCGGTTCGCCCAGGATCCGGTGATGTTCCGGATCTCATCGTCGTCTCCGCTGAGGTGGAGGATGATCTCCGTCACTCCCGGCTTCAGGTCCCCGATCCACTGGTGATACTGCTCCTTCCGCGCCTCGTAGCCGCCGAGCGTCGAGCCGGTGTTCAGCCGGTCGAGCAGGAGGAAGTTCTGGTGCCGGAGCTTCTCGACGAGCTGCGGGTAGTTCACCCCCACCCGGCTTGCCTCGAGGTTGATCTCGGTACTGGGCTCCATGAGCATCGGGAGGAGCTTCAACTCCCGGGCCACGCGGGTGTAGACCTCGAAGAAGCGCGGGTCCGAAAAGAGGGTACCCATATGGGAATCCATGTGCGTGGGCTGCAGACCAAACTCACGCGCACGCCGGACCTGCGCCCGGATCTCCATCTCCACTTCCTCGGGGCGGGCGTGCCGCTTTACCTGCTCGACCGTGTGCCAGAGAAAGCCCTCCTCGTCGCAGAGCCCCGGCACCCGGTCGACGGGTGAAACCGGTCTCCAGCGGTAGAGACTCCACTCGCTGGTGAGCGCCAGGTGTACGCCAAGGTCCGCCTCCGGGTTTTTCCGCGACCAGTCCGCGATTTCGGGGAACCAGGGGCACGGCACCATCACGCTTCCGCAGGTGACCACTCCTCCGGTCAGCGCCGCCATGCTGGCGCGATTCACGGAGTGACACATTCCGATGTCGTCAGCGTGCAGGATGAGAAGGCGGTCCGTTCGGTGGTAACCCAGACGCTCCGCGAGCGTCGGCGCGTCGGCGTGCGCGAAGGGCGGCTGCAGCAGTGCCAGCAGCCCGGCGGCCCCACCGACGAGAAGTTGGCGGCGATCCATAGATGCTCCCGGCGGCCGGTGTGCGGGACCGCCTTTAGAGCGTTCCAAGCGCGGCCCGCAACCCCCTCCCCGCCGCTCAATGGCCCTCCAACCCGTCAAAGGAGCCCCTTCGGAGGGGTGAGCACCAGCTCGTCCGTGTACACGCCCAGCGGCTGCTCCAGGAGGAAGCGGATGGCCGCCGCCACCTCCCCGGGTTGGAGCATGTCCGCAAGGTCGAAGGAGTGCGGAATCTCGTTCCAGAAGGGAGTGGCGATGGAGCCGGGGCAGAGCGCCGTAACCCGCACGCCGTGGCGGCGGACCTCTTCCGCCAGCACCTTCGTGAACCCGAGGGCGCCCCACTTACTGGCGCAGTACGCCGCAGCGCCGGGCAGCGCCATCCGGGACGCGATGCTCAGGACGTTTACAATGGAGCCGCCGCCGCGGGCAACCATCCGCCGCGAGGCTTCCTGGCAGCAGAGAAAGGTGCCCGTGAGGTTCAACGATACGATGCGGGACCACTCGGCGGGGTCCAGCTCCGAAACCGGCGCGAAGGTCCCCGTGCCCGCGCAATTGACCAGCGCGTCCGGCTGCGGGCAGCGGCGGTCGAGCTCCTCAAAGACGGCGCGCACCGCCGCCACGTCTTCCACCGCCACGGGAAAGACCTCCGCCCCGACACCTCGCCCGCGCGCCTCGGCGGCCACGGCGTCCAGCTGGCCCCGGCTGCGGGCCAGCAGCGCCAGGTCCCAGCCGTGCTCCGCCAGCTCGAGCGCGGTGGCCCGGCCCAGGCCGCGGCCCGCTCCGGTGATGACCGCGAGCATCAGGACTGCCGGTTCTGCTTCAGGAGATCCATGAACTCCTGACGCGTGGCGCGGTCCTGGCGGAAGGCGCCGAGGACGCTGCTGGTGATCATACTGGAGTTCTGCTTCTCCACGCCGCGGGACATCATACAGAGGTGCTGGGCCTGGATCACCACCGCCACCCCGCGCGGGTGGATCGCCTCCTGGATGGCATGGGCAATCTCGTGAGTGAGGCGCTCCTGAACCTGAAGGCGCCGCGCGAAGACGTCGACCACCCGCGCGATCTTGCTGAGCCCGATGATCTGGCCCTGCGGGATGTAGCCGACGTGGACGTGCCCGAAAAAGGGAACCAGGTGGTGCTCACACAGGCTGTACATCTCGATGTCCCGCACGATGACCATGTCCTCGTACTCTTCCGAGAAGACGGCCTCATTCAGGACCGTCTTCACATCCTGCCGGTAGCCGCGGGTAAAGTGCAGGAACGCCCGTGCCGCCCGCTCCGGCGTCTTCAGCAGGCCCTCGCGCTCCGGGTCTTCGCCGATCTCCTCCAGCATCTCCCGGTATAACTGCACCAATCGATCGCTCACTCGGCCTCTCCTTCGTAGCTAAAAATGTTCCGGTCCGTCTCCCGCACGGTGACGCGCCGGAGCAATCCAGCGGGCAGCGCCGGCTCAAGACGCTGCCAGATCACCCGGACCACGTTTTCCGACGTGGGGTTCACCCCGCGAAACTCCTCGATATCGAGGTTGAGGTGACGATGGTCGTAGCGGTCCACCACGCGCTCGTGGATCACCCGGTCCAGCATCCCCAGGTCCGTCAGCAGACCGGTACGCGGGTCCGGCTCGCCGCCCACCGTCACCTCCAACACGTAGTTGTGCCCGTGCCCGTGCGGGTTGTTGCACTTCCCGAACAGTTCCCGGTTCTCGGCTTCGGATAACCCTTCGTGATGGAGCCGGTGGGCCGCCGAGAACTCGTACGCGCGCGTCAAGGTCACCATCGTCTCCTCGTTCCTCCCGCGAAAGCGCTCCGCCCACAGCCACCGGCTTTCCGCAACCAGCACCCGATCCAGCCGACCCGGGAGGCGCGCTGCTTCCAGTCCGGCCTCCAGCCGCTCCCACAGGACCACCGCGAGTGATTCGGTGGCGGGAATGCGGCCGCCCATCAGCGGGTGCTCCGCCGTCAGGAACGCTCCGTCCAGCGGCCCCGTGATCTCGCGCTCCAGGATCGGCTTGAGCTGACTGATGTTGACCACCATGCCGGTTGCCGGGTCGATCCGACCGATTATGGTGACCTCCACCCCATAATCATGACCATGGCCATGGGGGTAGGCGCAGGGCCCGAAGCGCCGCAGGTTCTCCTCCGGCGAGAGATCTTGAAGATAGTACCGGTGCCCGGCCGAAAACCGGGACTTGCGCGTCATCCGAACCATGCAGGCGTGCTCCCGTGCCACTATACCCGCCGATCAGTATTTCCCGTACGGGAGTCCCAGCGCCGCCGGGGCCAGCGCATGGCGGGCCCGCGGCAGCAGCGCGATCAGCGTTGCCAGGTACGGCAGCGCCAGCAGGAAGACCTCCGCGGGTGAGCCGCGGCCGGAACTGCCCAGGCTGGTGGCCAGGCCGGTCGCGAGGCTGAAGATCAGTGCCCCGGCCAGCACCCCCCACGGGTTCCAGCGCGCGAAGATGACCAGCGCCAGCGCGATGAAGCCCCGGCCCGCCGTCATGTTCTCCACGAAGGTGACGACGTGCCCGATGGAGAGGAAAGCGCCGGCGAGCCCGGTCAGCGACGCGCCGGCCAGAACCGCGAGGAGACGGGTGCGCCGGACGTCCGTCCCGGCCGCTTCGGCGGCCTCCGGATACTCCCCCACCGCCCGGAACTGCAGCCCCGGACGGGAATACTGGAGAAACCACCAGGCGGCCGGGACGGAGAGGAACGCCAGGTAAACGAGCGCGTTCCCCGCGAAGAGGGTCGGTCCGACGACGGGAAGCCGGGAGAGCAGCGGGACGCTGAGGCTCGGGAGCTTGACTCCGGCCAGGCGGCTGACGTTCTCCAGCGCCAGGCGGCGGGTGACGGTCCCGTTGATCGCGCCGGTGAGACCCAGCGCGAGGAGGTTGACGGCGGTTCCCGCCACGACCTGATTCGCGTTCCGGTAGATGGTGATCGCGCCGAATCCCGTCGCGAGGAGCATCGCCGCGGCCACGGCGGCCAGAACGCCGACCGCCGCCGATGCCGCCGCGTGGGAGGCCATGACGGCGGCCAGCGCCGCGACGAGCATCAGCCCCTCTACGCCGATGTTCACCACTCCCGCCCGCTCCACCACGCATTCCCCCACTCCCGCCAGCAGCAGGGGCACGGCGGAAGCAAGCGCCGCGGAGACCACCGTTTCCGGTGAGAGGTTGGGCAGGGGAAAGGGCACGGTGAAGATTGGAGGAGCAAGCGGCGGATGGCACGCGTCTTCGCGGTCACCACCGCTTATTGTACCACCGATCCCACGGGGCGAGCTTTCCGCGCACCGGTCCCCGCGCCCGGCCGGGGTACCGACGGCACCGGTCCCCGCGCCCGGCGGGCGGGACTATTCCGGCTGCGAGTCGTTCGCGAGCACCCGGGCCATCTCGTCGCGGAAGGCGCGGCAGAGTGCGATGACCTGGGCGTCCCCCTCGCTCTCCGAAAACGGCTCTGCGCGACCCGCGGCCTGGAGCCAGTCCACCATCTCAAAAATGGCGTGGCGGATCTCCGTGGCGGGGCGGTAGCCGGTGTCTCGGGCCAGCTTGTCGACGCAGTAGGTCCGGTGCTGCGCGAACGGCGCCCGATCCGGAAAGGCCGCCACGTAGTCCGTCGCGGGCAGCGAGAGATACTCCACGTCCGTGATACCGAGCGTGGCCGCCACCAGCTCGTAATACGCGAGCGTCGTCACGCAGTCCGGGCCGGCGACATTGTACGCCTGTCCGAGTGTCGCCGGTTTTCCCAGGACCGCGCAGCAGGCGCGGCCGACGTCCCGGTGAAAGACCGGCTGAATCAGGAGTGCGCCGCTATCCAGCAGGACCACCGGCTCGCTGCGGAGCAACCGGTCCAGGAGCTGCGGATCGCGGCCGTGCAGCGATCCGGTCCCGAGGTGCCCACCCGCTCCCATGACGTGAGGCGGGCGGAGAATCGTTGCCGGAAAGCGCTCTTCCTGGAACGCGCGGAGCAGGAGGTCTTCCGCGGCGGCCTTGTTCCGTCCATACTGGCTGAGCGCCGTGGTGGGTGTGTCTTCGTCCATCGGCAGCCGGCGGTGCGGGCCATACACGAAGTCCGTGCTGATCATGACCACCTGCCCCACCCGCCCGCCGAACGCCCGGAGCAGGGAGTGAGCGTCCCGCACGTGGTAGCAGATGCAGTCGATGACGGCGTCGAAAGGCCTTCCCTCGAAGTGGAGCGGGAACGAAGCATCGTCCCGGCGATCGCCGCGGATTGCGGACACACCTTCCGGTACGGGCCGCTCGCCGCGGGTGAAGAGGGTTACCTGGTGGCCCGCCGCACGCAGCTCCTCGACCACCGCACCGCTCACGTAGCCCGTACCTCCGATCACCAGGACCGTCATGGAGTGCTCTTTCCAGAGTTTCTTCGGTCAGCCCGGCTTCGGGAGGTGGCCGGCCGCCGGGCTGGTCGGGACGGGCGAGGAGCCCGCGACCGTCACGGCACGGACCCGGTTGAAGGTGCGGCGCGCAGGCCGGTCAGCGCTTCCGGGTCTCGGCCGCTGAAACGCGCGTTTCCGTGCCCGCGTCCGCTTCCGGCTTGTCCGGCTTCGCCGCGGGCTCAGCCCCTTTGTCTCTACTCTCCGCCGGCGCGGTTCTGGTCTTTCGGCCGGAGTCCGTCTCCGCCGTCCCCACGCGGATGGTGCCGGTGACCGGGTGGTAGAAGTCGCGGCTGATCACCTCGCGGCGGACCACTTCACCGTCTTTCTTCACCAGACGTGTCACGGTGACTTTATGTCCGGACATCGGCTTCTTTTCCGTGACGCGGCGTCCACGCGGCAGGTGGGCGTCCGAAATCGTCTCGGAGGTCGTTGGGATCGTCGAGATGCCGCTCCGCACGATCTGCACCTCCCGCCGATCTTCGGGCGAGCCGTAGATGTGGAAGATGACCCGGCTGCGCGTCACCTTGGCGTCGACGGCGACGGGATGGTCCAGGCGGTTCTTGAAGCGGAAGTCGATGGCCCCGTCCACCACGGTGGCGTCCCGCCCCGGGGGCAGGTAGTGGACCGGGAAGGCGTGGTGCTGCCGGTGGACGATGCCCAGGTCGGCGAGGAGCGCGGCATTGTAGAGCGTGCTGCTCACCTGGCAGATGCCGCCGCCGGTCCCCTTCTCAAGCTGGCCCCGGATGATGACCGGAGCTTCGCGGTAGCCCGCGCTCGGCACGCGCGGGCCGACCGTTTCGTTGTACGAAAAGACGTCTCCGGGAAGCAGGACCGTGCCGTCGACGGCCTTGCACGCCAGCTCGATGTTGTGGACCCGGTTCCGGCTGCTGCCGCCCAGCGGGGTGCTGAACGTGGAGAGCTCGTGGGTGATCGACTTCAGGTCGGCCGTAGTCACGTGGGGCGGCGCCTCGCGCAGCGGCGCCTCCAGGGTGAGCGGATCCAGCCCGGCCAGCCACTTCGTCCGGCTCGGCTGCTCGAGAAGGGACTCGGCGAGCTTCGTCCGGAGTTCGGCGGCATCGAAGGCCGCCTCCACGGCTCTGGCCAGCGCGGCCGCATCCAGCTCCTTGCCGGGACGCTCCGCGGTAGTCCGGAACGCTCCCGCGATCCGGGTGAGACGCGCGTTGTGCGGCTCCGCGCCGATCCGGACGGAGAACCGCCGCAGGCCCCGGGCCACCCCCGCCCCGGTAAACCGGATGGGCAGCGCAACGTCGCGGGCGTCCGGACCACTGAGCTTCGCCCGGAGCATGGTAAAGAGGTTACCGGCCCGCGCTGTGGCAAAGACCGCGTCGGCCGCGGCTCGGGCGTCCACCCGGGCGCCCAGCTTCTGGGGCGTAACCGTGGTGAAGCGCTTCCCGTGCGTGACGCGCACGGGATAGGCCAGCAGCCGGCCCGCGAGATCGTCCGCGAGCTTCCGCACTTCCTCCGGCGACTTGCCGGTCACGGGGATGCCGGCCAGGGTGGTCCGCTCGGGCGCCGTGGCTGGGGCGGGAGAACCGGTGTCCGGCACGGGAAGGAACGCCAGCACGCCGACCGCCGCGCAACTCAGGACGGAGCCGGTGCCCCACCAAATGCCCACGTGAATCTGCCTGGTCATCAACTGCTCCCGACCGGTGTTCCATCCCCGAAGGCGACCGCCACTCGCAGCGGGACCGCCGCGGCGAGCCCGGGGCAGCGTCAGCGGCGGCGGGTTCGGGCCGGGAAGCGGAGCCGGGCGCGAGCCGTGGGGCCGCAACGTCCTGATCCCATCTTCCGGACCGCATCTTCCGGACCCGGTTGATCCACGGGCGCGGATCGATGCAGTGAACGGACCGGAAACGGAGACGGCGTCTCTCGCTGAAGAGACGATCAGTCCGCCC
>CAYQDT010000131.1:7064-7951 GCA_964416225.1 uncultured bacterium | reverse complement strand
GCCACCACCGTCAAGCCGCTCACCTTCGTGGTGGCACAGTGCCTCAGCCGCTCGGTGCAGGCGCTGATACAGACGGCGATCATCATTGCCGTGGGCGTGCTCTTCTTCCATTTCACCCTGGCGCACGGCGTCTTCTCCGCGGTGGAGATGATCATCCTCGCCTTCTTCGGCATCATGGCCTTCCTCGGCTACGGCATCCTGATGGCGAACATCGCGAAGGACGACCAGACGCTCCCCGTGGTCATGAATCTCTTCAACCTGCCGCAGGTGCTCCTGGCGGGGGTGTTCTTCCCGATCGACGCAATGCCGCGGTGGGTGCAGCTCATTGGTGGAAACCTGCCGCTGGCCTACCTCAACATCTCGCTCCGGAAAGCGGCGCTGGAAGGGGTGGGGCTGCTCGAGCTGTGGCCGTACATTCTTGGAATGGCGGCGTGGGCCGTGGTGGCGTACATGGGGGCGGCCCGGACGTTCAGTACCGAGTAAGACGGGGCGCGCCGCCAAAGCGAGAGCCGGCCCGGAGACGCCCCGGGCCGAATCCGCCGCGTTGTGTCACGCCGGACTGGCCGTACCGCGGCCTTCAGACGAGCTCCGGAATCGGAGCGCCCTCGGGGAGAATCGTCATTGGCCGCCCCTGGAGGTCCTGGAACTCCGCGTGCGGATCGATTCCCAGCACGTGGTAGATCGTCGCCAGCACGTCTCCCGGCCGATAGGGAGCCGTCGTCGGGTACTCGCCGTTGGCGCTCGAGGCGCCCACCGCCTGCCCCATCCGCAGGCCGCCGCCCGCCATGGCGACCGACATGACCTGTCCCCAGTGATCCCGCCCCGGCAAACCGGTCTGACCCGGCACCCCGTTGGTGTTCAGCTTCGGCGTGCGGCCGAACTCACCC
>CAYQDT010000131.1:0-7054 GCA_964416225.1 uncultured bacterium | reverse complement strand
GGACGTGGTCCAGCATGCCGCGCTCGTCGAGATCCCGGACCAGGCTGCCGACGGCGCGATCCATTGCCAGCGCCGGCTGCTTCACCACGCCGGCGATGTTGTCATGCATGTCCCAGCCGCCCATGTTCACCGTCACGAAGGTGACGCCGCGCTCCACGAGGCGACGCGCCAGCAGGCAGTAGCGCGCCCAGGCGTGGTCCCCGTACCGCTGCGCGGTCCGGTCCGGCTCGGCGTCCAGGTCGAACGCGTCCCGCACCTCCGGGCTGAGCAGCGTGTGCATTGCCAGCTCCGAGAAATGCTCCGTGGCGCTGACACTCGGCTCGTGCTCGAAGGTACGACGCAGCGTGTCCACCTTCTCCAGCAGGCTCTGACGCTTGGCCAGCCGCTCCCGGTCCCGAATCTGACGGAACAGCGTCGGCGTGCCCACGCGCTTGCCCCCGGAGGTGTCGTCCGCCACGAAGGGGTGGTACTGCGGCCCCAGCCAGGAGGCGCCGTGGTATCCCGGCACCAGTCCCACGGAGTGGAGGTTGTCCAGACCCACGTAGGGCGGCAGACCTTCCCGGTTGGAGCCGCGGACCTTCGCCACGTAGCTCCCGGCGCTCGGGGCGCGGGGCGCGGTATCGGCTCCCGTGGCGCCCCAGCGGCCCGTCAGCATGACGTGCGCGCCGGCGAAGTGGTCCCCGTTGTCATGGTGGACGGAGCGGACGAAGGCCATCCGGTGCGCTATTTTGGCCTGCTCCGGCAGCAACTCACACACCCGCAGCCCGGAGAGGCTCGTGTCGATGGCTTTGTACGCGCCGCGGTACTCCGCCGGGGCTTCCGGCTTCGGGTCGTACGTCTCGTGCTGCGGTGGGCCGCCGTCCAGCCAGATCAGGATACAGGCGGTCTCCCGCTTCGGAGCCGCCTGCGCGCTCCGCATCCGCAGGAGGTCCGCCATCGTGAGCCCGGCGGCACCCAGGAAGCCTGTCTGAAGGAAGCTGCGGCGGGGCATCCCCGCGCAGTTGATGGAGAGATCGTGACCCGTTAAGCGCAGCATGACCTGGTCCCGTCCCGGAGCGCACATGCGCTGACAGTGTTCAGTGAGAGTACGATCCGGCAGCGGAGTTGCGCGTTTCCGCTGGGCGCGGAGGCGGGCGCGGGATCCGGCGCGCCCGTCAGCCCCTCGCGGCGAGGCCGGAGCCTCACCCGGCCGGCTGGAACGTGAGCTCCAGCGTCTCTCCCGGCGGGAGGGCTTCCCAGCGTTCGAACAACTCCCGCAGGCGGTGCCGGATGGCGGCTAACTGCCCCTCCGTGAGCAGCAGGGGCGGCTGCGAGCCCGCGCGGCTCCCCGAGGCCGCCGCCTGCTCCGAAAAGGCGGCCGCGGTCCACTCCGCTCCCGAAGCGGCCTCCACGGCGAGCAGGCCCACGATCACCTCGGAGGGATCGAGGTCCACGGGAAGCGGCCCGCGGGGCCACGGCGCGCCGAAGTCGGTCAGGTCCCAGCCGTCCGCCACGAGACCAAAGAACCCCTTGCGATAGCCCAGAACCGTCTCGACCGCATAGTGGGTGAGGTCATGCCGCGCGAAGAAGCCCGCCAGCCCCTCCCGCTGGCGCTGCCAGGTGATGCTCCCGTTGGCGCGCATGCAGCTCAGCGCGCCGGAGCCGTCGCGGCTCTTCTTGATGCGAATGGTGAGACCTTCCATGCAGATCCCCTCCGACCGAACCCCCTCCGGCCGCGCCCTACCTCAACCCGCTCCAACCGGTTCTTCTCCAAGCGGGTGTTCTCCAGTCGGATCCCGTCGCGCCCGATCCCTTCCCACCCGGTCCAATTCAGGCAGATTCTCGGGGCGAGGCGCCGGGCCGAAACGGCGCCTGCACGGCGTACCGGCTCCGGGCACCTGGGGATCGAGCCGCCATGCTTCAGCGCCCGGAGCAAAATGACGGATCCCCAATGGGGACCGGCCCCCGCGCCGCGGGCACCGGCCATTCGCCTCAGACATGCTCACCCAGCCAGCGGACCAGCAGCTCGAGCACCTCCTCGCGGACCTCGTCGAGGCCGTGGCGGGCCGCGGGATAGAGGACCAGCTCCTTCGGCTCCCCGGCGAACCGGTAGACCTGCCGCGAGCTGGCGGGCGGCAAGATCTCGTCTTCCTCTCCGTGGATCAGCAGCAGGGGCCGGGGCGGGAGCTCGCCCACCAGCGCGGTGCCGTAGGTCTGCGTCGAGAGCGCCGCCACCGCCGTCACCCGCTCCGAAAGCGCGCCCGCACTGATCACGACGGCACCTCCGAAGCTGTGGCCGACGAGACCGACCCGCTCCACGCCCGCGCGCGCCAGGAACTCCACTCCGAGCAGGGTATCCAGCACGCACGCTTCCAGCTCGTTGGGACGGCGATAATGGAGACGCAGCCCGGCCACCCGCTCACGCTGCAGCCGCCCGCAGGCGGCGGGATAGAGCCCGCGCGCCGGCCCATCCAGACCGCCGCCGGCCCCGCCGACCCACAGCACGCCGCGCGTGCCGCCCTCCACCGGGTGGTACCGCGCGTCGATCATGCCGCGGTTGGTGCTCAGCGTGACCGGAACCACGCCATCCCGCGGGGAACCGCGCTCCTCACCGGTCCAGAGCAGCAGGGCCGGGTCGTTCTGCGGGTCGCCGATCGGTTCTTCCAGGGGGCCGCTCATCCGTCTTCCTCTCCGACCTCCGCGTCCGACCTCCGCGTCCGACCTCCGCGCGCGAGGGACCCGGTCGTTCAATGCGGAACCGGATTCGCGGTCTGGTTCTCCGCCCTCCACAGCTTTCCCCACGTTCGCACGGGTTTACGCCCGCACGGAAGCATGGAAAAGTGGCCGGAGTCCCTCTCCGAAGCCCTGCGTCACCACCTCGGCCGGGATGGCGGGACCCGACCCTGACGCCGGCCGGCGAATCTATGGATCATGGATCCATCGTCATACGAGCTCATCCATCGTTACCAGAAGGGGTGTAGCGCGGCGCGGGCAAGGGAACAGTTTCCTGTTCCCGGCGCGCCGCTCCGGCACGCCGCGGTGAAGAGACATTCGAGTGGTCGATCATAACTCCCAGCATCTACTGGAACGGTTCTGCGCCCCCGCCGGCGATCCGCGTCCCGCCCCCCATACGATGGTCGTGGTGGCCCACCCGGATGACGAGACGGTGGGTGCGGCAGCGCGTCTCGCCCGGCTTCGGGAGCGCGTCACGCTGGTTCATGTAACGGACGGCTCGCCATTCAGCCCGGGAAACACCTATCCGGGGGGCTGCCGTTCTCGCGTGGAGTATTCCCGGGTTCGCCGGGCCGAGCTGCTGGCCGCCCTCGGCCTCTGCGGCATCCCGGCGAGCCGCGCGTTGACCGCGGGCTGCGTGGAGCAGGAAGCGGCGCTGCACCTGCCCGGCGTCGCTCGGCACCTCGCGGAACTGTTCCTGGCGCAGCGCCCGGAAGTGGTGGTCACCCACGCGTATGAAGGAGCGCATCCGGACCACGATGCCACGGCGTTCGCCGTCCATGTCGCCTGCGAGCTGCTCCACCTGGCCGGCGAGCGAGCGCCCGTCATGGTGGAGTTGATGTCCCACCAGCAGACCGCTCAGCCTCAACCCGCCGAGTTTCTCCCACGCGCCCGGCCCGTGCCGATCACCTGCACGCTGACGGACGAGGAGCGCGCCTTGAAGCACCGTATGCTGACGTGCTTCTCCTCGCGCCGGAGCGGCTTGCGCCAGGTCCGAACCGGGGTCGAGCGATTTCGCCTGGCGCCGTACTACCCGTGGACGCACCCTCCGCATGACGGCGTGCTGCTGTACGAGCGCTTCTCCTGGGCCATGCCGGGCGAGCAGTTCCGGCGCCTCGCCCGAGAGGCCATGCTGGAGCTCAAGCTGGGAGCCGCGCAGTGGGCGTGAAAGGCCGCGGACCGTGAGGCAGCGGACCGCAAGGCAGCGGACCGCGAGGCAGCGGACCGGAGAGACAGCGGTCCCGTGGGACCGTTGGCCCGCGAGATCGTGGGTGCGGTGGCCGCTGAAGCGAGCGCGGGCGCGAGCCACCGGCACGGCGCCTTGCCCGACCCGCGTTGGGAAGGGGCCGGCCCACATCCCGGCGGAGCCGTGCCGCCTCCCGTGATCCACGCGGCGATGACGGCGCGCACTGTCCTTCCCCCCTCGTTCCAGGCGCCCGGCGCGCAGAATCGATTCCAGGAATCCCCGGCGGGCGGCCGATTGGAATCTTACGGGCAGCGAGAGCGTCCATCCCCGCCCCTCGTGGGGAGAGCCGCCTGCTCGCTTGCCGGACCGCCGGCGATGCCCTCCGGCGGCGCCAGGGGACCAAGCGATGAGACGAAACGAACACGGATCCGGGTGTGCGGTCTGCGGTGACCGGTTCCAGGCCCACGTCGAAGACTGCTGCGGCCGGTGCCAGCGGATGGTTTGCGGCGCCTGCGCCCGCAAGCGAGGGCGCTGGCACGAAAGCGTCCTCTGCGTGCAGTGCTACGGTATGCCGAAGCCGGCCGGCTTCCGGGGAACGTTCTTCTTCCGCGCCTGGCGGCGGCTCGTGGTCGGGTAGCTCCGCTTCCGGACAAACCGCAGCGCGCGGCGCGAACCCCGCCCGCCGCACGTCACCGGCGGGGAGGGCAGCTTCGAGGACCGCTTCGATGGCCGCGCCGCTCCGAATGAGTATCGAGTCGTTCCTGCTGGTCACGTACGCGGTGCCCGTGGAGCGGGTCCGCCCCCTCCTGCCGTCCGGTCTGGAGCCGGACACCGTTCCGGGCCCCGGGGGCGCATCGCTCGGGCTCTTCTCCGCGACCTATTTCCACACCCGCGGCCTCCGGCTCGCCGCGCTGCGCTATCCGGCGCTCAGCTACCGCCAGTGCACCTTCCGCATCTACGCGCGCCGGCCCGACGGCACGGAAGGCGTCTTCTTCCTCGCCACCTATCTGGAGCCGCCCGGCTTCTGGGCGCAGCGGCTGATCACCCCGGACGCCCATCGCGGGCGGTTCCACACCGAGAGCCGCTTCACCGCGGGCGGAGGGTGGTCCGTTTCCGTGCAGGCGCCCGCGGGCGCGGAGCATCTGGAACTCGCCGCGGAGGGTCCGGACGCCCCGCCGGCGGACCCCGCCTTCGCGGAGTGGATCACCCAGCGGCTGCACGGCTGGCTGCGGCTCACGGTGGGCGGCTATGGGGAGCAGGAAGTGGGCCACCCGGTGCTGCCCGTTCGGACCGGCGTGCTGCGGCACGCCCGCATCGACCTTTTCCGCAGGCTGGGTCTCCTGACGGACGCCGAGATGGGACAGCCGCATGCCGTCCACTTCGTCCCGGCCGCGCCGTTCACGGGAGAGACGCTCCGGCGCTCCCCGCTCCGTTCCCAATAACCTCTCCACCTCCGGCTCCGCAGGGTCACGAGGAAAAACGGCCCCGCGCGTCGGATAGGATCCTCTGGAGCCGCGGGCTCGCGCCGCGCAACGACTCTCTCGTGCCAGGTCCGCCTCCCCGGAACTTCCCCCTCCCGGCGGGCACCCGACCGATTCACTCGAACCTCAACGGAGTTACCGATGAAACGTATCCTTCTGCTGGGTACGGCCCTGCTGGCACTCACTGCCATCACGGCCGCCCAGGCACCGGCGCAGAACGAGGCGCCCCGCCTGAACTATGCCGCCATGCGCAAGCTGGGCTGGAAGCTGAGCTGCCAGGCGTGGACGTTCCGCGAGATGACCGCGTATGACACCATCGACCTGGTCCACCGGCTGGGTATCCGGTACATCGAGTTCTTCCCCGGCCAGGCGCTCTCCAAGGATCACCCGGGCGCCAAGCTGGACCAGAACATGTCGCCGGAGCTGCTGACGGAGCTGAAAGAGAAGCTGAAGTCTTCCCAGGTCCGGGCCATGAACTACGGCGTGGTCGGCCTGCCGAACGATGAGGCGGCCGCCCGCAAAGTGTTCGACTTCGCCAAGGCGCTCGGGCTCCAGACGATCGTCTCCGAGCCGGACGAGGCGGCCTTCCCGATGCTGGATAAGCTGGCCAACGAGTACGGGATCAACATCGCCATCCACGACCACCCGAAGCCGTCCCATTACTGGAATCCGGATACCGTGCTGAAGGTAAGCGAGGGGCGCTCCAAGCGGATCGGGTCCTGCTCCGACACGGGCCACTGGTACCGCTCCGGCCTGGTGCCGGTGGAGTGCCTCAAGAAGCTGGAAGGGCGCATCATCTCCTTCCACCTCAAGGACCTCGACACGAACAAGGAAGACGTGCCGTGGGGCACCGGCGTCTGCGACGTGAAGGGGATCCTCACCGAAGTGAAGCGCCAGGGGCTGCACCCGGTCTTCTCCATCGAGTATGAGCGGACCTCCGGGCAGGAGCTGATCCACAATGTGGAGCTCTGCCGCGACTACTTCAACAAGGTCGCGACGGAGATGGCTGGAGAGTAGCCGCCGGAGGAAGCGCATCCTCGCAGGCGGGTGCCCCGGACCGGAGGACGGGCTGGATCCACGTGGGTCCGGCCCGTCTTTTTGCCGGTGGAGACCTCCCCGGTCCGGAGGACCGGACCCCGTCTCTGCGGTCTCTTCGGTCACCATCCGATAAGCTAGAGGTGGCGCGCTGGAATGAGCACGGTGCCGGACATCCGGCGCCGCGGAAGGGAGCCGGTGGAGAGATGGCGGACGCAACCTACGACCTGGTGGTGATCGGCGCCGGCCCCGGCGGCGAGGGTGCGGCCATGCAGGCCGCGAAGGGCGGCAAGCTCGTTGCCGCGGTCGAGCGTTATTACAAGGTGGGCGGCGGCTGTACCCACTGGGGAACGATCCCCTCGAAAGCGCTCCGGCACTCCATTTTCCAGTTGACGGAGGCCAACCGGAACCCGCTGTACCGGGAGGCCGGCTGCACGCTCCACCTCTCGTTCCCCGCCCTGCGGAAATCCGCCGGCTCCGTCATCGAGCGGCAGGTCCAGATGCGCCAGGGGTTCTACGAGCGGAACCATGTGCCGGTGGTCAAGGGCCATGCCCGGTTCCTGGACCCCCATACGATCATGGTGGAGGAGCCGAGCGGCGCCCATCAGCGGATCACCGCCAAAGCCTTCGTGCTGGCCAC
>CAYQDT010000130.1:0-8011 GCA_964416225.1 uncultured bacterium | reverse complement strand
GCTGTTGGGCCGCTGACCCCGGTATTTCTGGATGGCCGGCTTCGGGTCCAGCATGTCCACGTGAGACGGACCGCCGCTCATGAACATGAAGATCACCCGCTTCGCCCGCGGCGCGAAGTGCGGCAGCGGCGACCCGGTTGCGGCCGCGGCCTCCTCGGCATGGAGCAGGTCCGCGAGGGCCAGCGAGCCGAAGCCGAGACCCACGCTCTGCAGGAGCCGCCGGCGGGTGAGGAGATGTCCGTTCTGTGGGAAGTGAGGCATGGCTTAGTCCGCAAAAAGGAAACCGTTGCTGATCAGGAGCGCCTGGGCCAGCATACTCCAACATTTCTTACCGGAGTCCGGAGCACCGCTCCGAAGGAGCGTGAGCGCCGTGGTCCGCTCCTCAGTTGAAGGGTCCCGCAGCAGGACCTTGCGATACAGCGCGCGGACGCCCGCCTCCGGGTCCGTCATCCCCGCCGTCACCTGGTCCGCGAGGCGGTCGGCCTGGCCCTGCACGAAGGGGCTGTTCATCAGGTAGAGCTGCTGCGTGGGAGTGGTGGTGGGGATCCGGGCCTCGCCGTGGCGGTTCGGGTCCGGGAAATCGAACAGGCGCAGGATGTCCGCCTGCCGCTGGCGGCTGACCCGCCCGTACACCGTCCGGCGGGAATTTGCGGCGTCTTCCAGATTCGCGGAAGGACCGCCGACCGTCAGGTCGAGCGCTCCCGTCACCTGGAGCATACTGTCGCGCCAGGCCTCGGGATCCATCCGCGTGCGGTTCATCCGCCAGAGCCAGCGGTTCTCGCTGTCCCGGCGGTAATAATCGGCGTTGTTGGCGCTCGACTGCCGATAGGCGGCGGAGAGGACAATCTCACGCTGCAGCCACTTGAGTGACCACCCGTTCTGGATGAAACGGGCCGCGAGGTCCTCCAGCAGTTCCGGGTGCGTCGGCGCCCCGCCGAGTCGGCCGAAGTTGCTGGGCGTGTCAACGATCGGCCGGCCGAAATGCCAGCCCCAAACCCGGTTGACGATCACCCGAGCCGAGAGCGGCGCTGCCTCATGGACGATGGCGTCCGCCAGCTCCAGCCGGCCGCTGCCGCCGCGGAAGGGAGTCGGCTGACCGGGAGAGAGCACCGCCAGGAACCGGCGCGGCACGATCTCGCCGGTGCGGCTCACGCTCCCGCGGATGAACACCGGGAGGTCACGCGCCACTCCGGGCCGATAGTCCAGGCGCGTCCGGGACGGGTTATCTCCATTCACCCAGAGCCCCGCGTCCCGCACCGCGGGAGCCATCGGCGCGCCGAAGTGCGGAGTTGCCTTGAGCTTTTCAAGCTGGGCCTGGTCTTCGGCGATGGCTGCGTCGGCCTTGGTCGTGTCCCCGCCCCGGGCCGCAAGCTGCATCCGCTCGCGCTGCTTCTTGCGGAGGTCCCGCTCCAGCCCGCGTACCTGCCGCTCCGCCGCCGCCAGCTTCTCGGCATCCGCCGGATCAAGCTGCACCAGCGGCCGCTCCACCAGCTGCGTACTCGCCATGATGCCGGCAAGCGCGTAGTAATCCTTGGTGGTGATCGGATCGTACTTGTGATCGTGACAGCGCGCGCAGGCCACGGTGAGGCCGAGGAAGCCGCGGGAGATCGTATCGACCCGCTCGTCCCACTCGTCGGCCGCGATCTGCTCGATCACATCCCGCGCCAGCATCAGCTCCTTGTGGTAAACGGGAGCCAGACCGAGGAAGCCGAGCGCCGCGAGGTCCGCCGGGCGCGTGTTGGGAATCAGATCCGCGGCCAACTGCCGGCGGACAAACTCGTTGTAGGGAACATCGTCGTTCAGGGCCTGGATTACCCAGTCCCGGTAGCGCCACGGGTTGGCGGGCGGCTGGTTGGAGGCCTCCGATGTTGGATTGTCCTCCGCGTACCGCGCCACGTCCAGCCAATGGCGGCCCCAGCGCTCTCCATAACGCGGCGATGCCAGCAGCCGGTCGACCCATGTCTCATACGCCTTCGGAGAGCGATCCTGAAGGAACGCCTGCACCTCTTCGTACGTGGGCGGAAGGCCGGTGAGGTCGATGGACACGCGGCGGATCCAGGTGGCACGGTCCGCTTCCGGGGCGGGTCGGAATCCATTCTGGTCCAGCTTCTGGAGAATGAAAGAGTCGATCTTTTTACGGGGCCAGGCGGCGTTGGAGACCTTCGGCGTGGGCAGGGCGCGGACCGGCTGGAACGCCCAGTGGCGCCGGCCCGCCTCGATATCAATCCCGGCCGGCGCCGCACTCTTCTCCGCATCCGCGGGGAGCGGCGCTCCCATCTGCACCCACTGCTCGAAATCGGCGACCACCGGCGCGGGCAGCTTGCCCTGCGGCGGCATGCGCAGCCCGTCGTAGTGGAGCGCCTTGAGGAGCTGATTACCGCCGGGCTGCAGCGCCGTGAGCGACATCCCGCTGTCGCCGCCTTTGCGGATCGCCGCCGCGCTGTCCAGGCGCAGCCCGCCCATGGACTTCCCGCTTTTCGCCGAATGGCACGCATAGCAGCGCTCCGAGAGGACGGGGCGGATCCGGCTTTCAAAGAACTGTAGTCCGCGCGTATCCGCCGCCTTCGGCACGGCCGGCGCGGGAGCAACTGCAAGTGCCGCCGCGGTCTGGAAGACCGCCAGGGCGATGCCCGTCACGAGAGGGTAGAGGGTTGATCGACGCATAAACAACTAACAAGACCGGACCCTGAGACGGCTTGAGGGTTGCCGGGTTTCGGGTAACTTTACGAACGGGCGGCTCAAACTGTTCGCCTCTTCAACCGGCGATGGGGGTCACCGAATTGGGCGGGAGGGCTCAGGCGAGTGATGAAGTTTGCGTTCCTGGCGGACATTCGGATGGGGCGGCGGGCCGCGCGATCCGCTGCGGCATTCGCGGAGCCGCGCGGCCATGAACTGGCTCTCCCAGCCTGAGCACGCGCAGACTGCGGCGTTCGCGGCCACCACAGTCTGCGTGTGGGCGAGCGCGTTCTGGTGCTCGCAAGTCGCGCGTGACTCGCCGCGGCTGCTGGTAGCGCTGGTCCTGTTCGCGCTGAACTGGGCGCTCCTGCTGCTCTACTATCTGCCGGGGGCGCCGCAGAATGAAATCCTATCAGCCTACAGCGGCTTCGTGCTGGTCTATGTGGGGATCCTGGTGCTGCGGGAAGCCGGCGGAAGGGAGGACTCCGGCGCGTCCGGCCGCCACTGGCGTAACCGCGTGCCTTTGCTCCTCTTCCGAAGCACCGTCGGTGGATTGGGAATCCACCTGATTGCCCTGCGCCTGTTCCACCGGGACCAGGGCTACGGCACGCTCGCCCTGGCGTGGTGGGGAACCGTCCTTTCCATTTTCGGGTATGCAGTCATCTGGTTCGGCGTGCGGGCGCTGTTCAGCGGCAGCCGCCGCCGGACGGCCGTGGCGGTCGGACTGGGTGCGCTGCTGGCTGGCTACTCCGGGTGCGAGCTCTGCTATGCGGTCTGGTACACGCGGGATGCCTGGCCCCCGTATGCGCGGTACGCCGCCATGCGCACCGGCAGCAATCCCCCGGACGCGGATCGCGAGCTGCCGTTCGAGCCGCGCCCCGACTGGCCGGACCACGCGCGTTGGGCCGCACTGCGAAGCCGCCCCGACTGGCCAGGCCTGAAGGCCAGGCTTGGGCTGAGGGTCGAGCCGCACCAACCGGAGATGCCGGTGTGGCTGGAGTACGCCTTCGCCGCGCTGAAGCTGTGCTTAACAGGCGCCTTCCTGTACCTGGTCGGCTCGCGGCCGCGGGCTGTCGCCGAGAATGTGGCCGCGCCCCTCGCCGGGCCGCCAGTAGGGCGAGACGCCCGCCCCCGCCAGACTGCGTGAGCCGGGTATCACTCCGTCCGGACCTCCTCCAGGGGCGGCTGGTTGTGGTAGACGGGCGCGGGCCCGGCGCCCGGTGCCGCCCAGCGCACGCCGTTGGTGATCGCGCGGAGGACGTTCGGGTCGTAATACGTGGGGAAGCTTTCGTGGCCGGGCCGGAAGTAGAAGACCTTCCCCTTCCCCCGCTGATAGCAGCAGCCGGAGCGGAAGACCTCGCCGCCCTGGAACCAGCTAATGAAGACGAGAGTCTCCGGCGGCGGGATATCAAACGTCTCGCCGTACATCTCCTCGTGCGGCAGGACGAAGTGCTCCGGCAGCCCATCGGCGATGGGATGTCCCCGCTCGACGACCCAGATCCGCTCCCGCTCGCCGATCTCCCGCCACTTGAGGGAGCAGGAGGTCCCCATCAGCCGCTTGAAGATCTTCGAGTAGTGCGCGGAATGGAGGCAGACCAGGCCCATCCCGTCGAGCACCCGCTCCTGCACCCGATCGACGATCTCCTCGCCGACCTCCTGGTGCGCCATGTGACCCCACCAGGTGAGCACGTCCGTCTCGCGCAGCACCTCTTCCGTGAGCCCGTGCTCGGGCTCGTCGAGAGTGGCAACCCGGACCGCCATCCCGGCGCCCTGCAGGGTGCTCGCAATGGGCGCGTGCAGTCCCTCCGGATAGATCTGGCTGGCACGGTGATCGGGATTGCGCTCGTGACGGTACTCGTTCCAGACCGTCACGCGAAGAGGTCCGCTCATCGGTGGTCCTTACGTGCTCGCGCGAAGTGACGGCGATCGCTCGCCGCCTGGGATGGAGAGCAGGCGCTGTGTTTCCTGATCCCGCACCTAATCATAATGCACCTCCCACCGGTAAGCACGTCCCGCCGGCGGAAATCGGTCGCCAGCCGTGTCCGGAGCGGGGAGACCGGGCCCGGTCCGCCCGGCCGGATCAGATCGCGCCCACGGTCTTGATCGGCGGGGGACCGGCCTCCGCGGCGGCGGCGGCGGCCTGGGCGGCAGCCTCTGCCGCCGCGCTCGCGGCCGAGGTCTCTGCCTGGGTGAGGAGACGGCTCCGCTCCCGCATACGGAACAACTGGTACTGCTTCATCACCGTGGGAGCGATCACGCGGATGATCGAGACCACCGGTACGGCAATGATCATGCCCGGAATGCCGAACAGCATCTCGCCGCCAATGAGGGCCAGCAGGATGACCATCGGGCGCATCTCGAGGTTCTTGCCCATCACGAACGGAACGACGAGGTGCCCCTCGAGCTGATTGATCGCGATGAAGGCGAGGATCAGCCCGATCCCATGGGCCGGCGATTTCATGAATCCGAGGATCACCGCCGGAACGGCTCCCACCGCGGCGCCGAAGTAAGGAATGACTTCCAGCACCCCCGCGATCGCGCCCAGGAAAAAGGCGTATTTGATCCCGGCCACCAGCATGGAGACGGTTGCGCTCACGGCGACGAAAAGGATGACCGTGCCCTGGCCGCGGAGATACGCCCGGAGGGTCTCCGCGGACTCGTGCAGTGCCCGCGTAACGTCGTCTCGCACGTCATGCGGAAAGAGCTGGATGAACCGCTTCCGAATCCGGTCCCGGTCCGTCAGGAGATAGATCGAGATCACCAGGATCAGCACGCTCTTGAAGGTCCACCCGATAATCTCGCCCACCACGTGCTCGAACCGGCCCGCGTATCCCTGGAAACCTTGCTGGAAGTGGTGGAGGCTATTCTCCACCACGGTCCGTACCTGCTCGGGCGCGGCACCGTACCATTCCGTCACGCGGTCCGTAACCCCCTGAAAACGGGTGGCGTACTCGGGGAAATCCCGGGCGAACGCGAAAGCCTGGTGGACCACCCGCGGGACCAAGAGCCCCAGCACGAGGCCGATCACGGCGATGATTCCGAGATAGACGATGCCGATCGCGGCCGCGCGGGGCATCCGGCGTGAGAGGCGGACCACGGCGCCGTCCACGATGAACGCCAGCGCGCCGGCGATTGCGAGCATCAGGACCAGCTCGTGCAGGCGCAGGATCAGGTAGCCAGATATCAGCACGACCACCATGGCGACGGCCTGGTGCAGCAGCCCCCGCTGACGGAGGAACCAGGCTCCGCCGATCGCCAGCAGCACTACCAGCAGCCATGCGCCAAGCGTGAGTGCCGCCTGTAGTTCCGGGTGCATCCGTCGTCTCCTCACCGGCCGGGTAGCTCCCGGGCCGCATCAGGCCTGTATTCCCATCCGCACAAGTGCCTCACACTTCGGCACGATGCGGACGGCCACCCTCTAGAACGGATATCAGAACGGAGAGATACGTGGGACGAAAAAGCGGCAAGGGAGGAAGCGCCAGCGCCCATCGCCCACGTACCGGGAGAAAGCGGTTGGCGCCGGCGCCGGGCGGTCCCTCCCAGGGTGCTGTGAAGGAGCAGGATGATGAAAGCGGCGGTTTACCGGGGGACGAACCGGGTGGAGATCGAGACCGTTCCGATCCCGGAGCTGGGTCCGGGCGAGGTACTGGTGCGGGTCCACACCTGTGGCGTCTGCGGAACGGACCTGAAGAAGATTCACTTCGGGCTGCAGGACCCGCCGCGCATCTATGGCCATGAGGTGGCGGGGACGATTGCCGCGGTAGCATCCGGGGAGGCGGAATGGCGGGTGGGCGACCGGGTGGTGGCCCAGCACCATGTCCCGTGCGGGGATTGCTTCTACTGCCGGCGGAAGCTGTTCTCCAACTGCCCGGTGTACCGTCAAACCGGGATGACCGCGGGCTTTGAGCCAGCCGGCGGCGGCTTCGCGGAGTACGTCCGCGTCCTCCCGTTCGCGCGCCGCGGCCTGGTGCGGATCCCGGAGTCCATCTCGTTCGAGGAGGCCAGCTTTCTGGAGCCGCTCAACACGGTCCTGAAAGGCGTGCGCACGGCGCAGGCTGCCCGCGGCGAGGTGGCTCTCGTGATCGGGCAGGGGCCCATTGGGCTGCTCTTCACGCAAGTACTCCGCGAGGAGGGACTCGACGTGATCGGCACGGACCTGCTCCCGATGCGCCGCGAGCTGGCAATCCGCCTGGGCGCTCTTGCCGCGGACCCGCGTGAGACGGACGTCGCCGCACTCTGCCGGGAGCGAAGCAAGGGCCGTGGCGCGGACCTCGCGATCGTCGCGGTGGCGAGTACGGCCGTGGTGAAGGAGGCACTCGATGCCATCCGGCCCGGCGGGCGGGTGCTTCTATTCGCACAGACGCGGCTCGGGGATGACCTGACGCTGGATGCGGGGCAGGTGTGCGCGCTGGAAAAGCGGCTCCTGGGCTCCTACAGCGCCGATATCGAGCTTCAGCCGCTTTCCGCGGAGCTGCTCTTCTCGCGCCGGGTCGATGTCCGGCCGCTCATCACTCACCGGTTCCCACTCGAGCAGATCGGGGATGCGATCCGGCTCGCCTCCCATCCCAGCGCCGACTCGCTGAAAGTGCTGGTGCAGCCGTGACCGCTACCATGCGTGCCGTCGTGCTTCATGGAAAAGAGGACGCCCGTCTGGAGGAGGTGCCGGTCCCGGAGCCGGGGCCCGGCGAGCTCCGCGTCCGGATCCGCGCGGCCCTCACCTGCGGCACAGACCTCAAAGTCTTCCGGCGGGGATACCACGCCCGGATGATCGTTCCGCCGGCGATTTTCGGCCACGAGCTGGCGGGCGTGATCGACGCGCTGGGGGAGGGGATTTCGGACTGGAAGGTCGGAGAGCGTGTGGTGGCCGCCAATTCGGCGCCCTGCGGCACCTGCTTCTTCTGCCGCCGGGACCGGGAGGAGCTCTGCGAGGACCTGCTCTTCTTCAACGGCGCCTACGCGGAGTACGCCAGCCTTCCGCGCCGCCTCGTCGAGAAGAACCTGCTGCGTATTCCGGCCGGACTCTCCTTTGAGGCGGCAGCCCTGACGGAGCCGCTGGCGTGCGCGGTCCACGGCGTGGAGGAGACGGGAGTCCGAGCCGGAGAGACGATCGTGATCCTCGGAGCGGGGCCGCTGGGCCTGCTGCTGGTGCGGTGCGCCTACCGTGCCGGTGCGCGGGTCCTCGTGGTGGGCCGCCGCGCGGATCGGCTGCAGGCCGCGCAGCGTCTCGGCGCCGCCGCGGTACGGGACGCGGAGTCCGGCGGCGACATTGCCGACTGGGTGCGGGCCCACACCGGCGGGTACGGCGGCGACCGGGTGATCGAAGCCGTGGGTGCCC
>CAYQDT010000129.1:0-8043 GCA_964416225.1 uncultured bacterium | reverse complement strand
GCCGCGCACCGGATCCTCGCGGTGAGCGCCTCGCTGCGAGAGCGGCTGGTGGAGCTGGGAGTACCCGCGGAGCGGATCCTGGTTCACCACAACGGGGTGGATCAGGAGCGGTTCCGGCCCGGTGACCGCGCCGCCGCGCGCCAGGAGCTGGGACTGGACCCCGAGGGCCGTCACGTGCTTTACGTGGGCTACCTGAATGAATCCAAGGCGCTCCACATCCTCCTTCAGGCGGCGGCGCGGCTGCGAGACGCCGGGGAGAGCGTAACGACGCACCTGGTGGGCTGCGGACCGAAGGAGCGTGAGCTCCGGGAGCTGGCGGAGGAGCTCGGCCTCAATGAGCGGGTCCGGTTCTACGGCCGGCGCCCGCACGCGGAGGTTCCCGTCTGGATGCGGGCGGCGGACGTCTTCTGTCTCCCGAGTGTGCGCGAGGGCTGCCCCAACGTGATTCTGGAGGCTCTGGCGAGCGGCCGCCCCGTGGTGGCGAGCCGGGTCGGCGGGATTCCGGAGCTGACTCGCCCGGACAACGCCCTCCTGGTCCCGCCTTCCGATCCGGCCGCGCTGGCACAGGCACTCCGCGATGCGCTGGCCGGGAGCTGGGACCCGGATCGCCTGCGTGCCGGCGTGGAAGGCCACCGTTGGGACCACTCCGCCGAGGCGCTCTACCAGGCAGCGCGGGAGGCCGCCGCGGCCGTGCCCGGCGCGGCCCGGGACGGCGCTCGATCCGACCGCCGTCCCGCCGTTCCGGATACGCCGGCCGCCCGCTGTGACTGAAGCCGCGGCACGGCGGCCCGGACGGTTCACGGGGAGCCGGAACGGCTTCCCACGGAGTGAGTGAGCCCCGGCGTGGAGCGGGCAGGTGCGGGGCTCCGCCGTCCGGGCGCGCTCCGCACCCCTCCGGGAGGCGATCGCGCCGTGCATGGTCCGGGCAGTCAGCCGCCGCGAGCCGGATCTCCGCAGCAGCGGCGCCATCGCCGGCCCCGTCCCACCGGGGCGCGGGTCAGCGGTCCGGGTGGCAGATGGGGCAGGCGACGCGGCCGGCCCGCCGGGCTTCCGCCGGTGATGCAAACGTCACCCGGTCCCGGGACGCGATCCGCTCGCCGAAACGGCAGCCCGGGCGATGGTATCGCGTGAGCCCCTTGCCGCCGTACAGTGCCGCCCGCGCCGGTCCGCTCCCGGCGGGTGCGGGGGCCGCCGGTGCGGGGGCGGCGGCCGTCGGGGTCGACGCGGAGCCGGTGGGAGCCGGCACGGGGCTGCCCCAAGCTCCAGCCGCCGCTCCAGGCAGGTGCGCGAAGCGGAACTCCGGCTCTGCCTGCGCGGCCGGCACCTGCACCGTCCCGGCCTCTCCGATGGCGATCATCTGGAGCGCCTCGAGACCGGAGCGGCGGACCACGCCATCCACGCGGAGCAGCTCGGCGCGGAGTGCCTGCGGGTCTCCGATGGCGGCAATCCGGAAGGGTGGCGCCAGCGGCACCCCGTTCACCTGGATGCCGCCGGCCGTCTCCCGCGCGGCCGTTCCGGCGAGCACTCGCTGGAGGGCGGCGCCGTCCCCTCCGCCGACCGCCAGCGCCTCGGCGCCCGCCGCGCGGAGCGCGTTCAGCACGCCGTTTAGGTCCGCCTCATGGACCTGCAGCTTGCCCGGGTCGACCCCGCGCGGCGCCGGGAGCGGGCTGGGTCGCAGGGTCACCACAATCCCGGAGCCCTCCAGCGGCGTGAGTCCCGCCAGCCGCTCCACCCGCTCCAGCCGGGACTGGAGGTCCCGTTTGCCGGGTGCCGCGCCGGCCGCGCGCATTCCGCCGCTACCGAACATCAGCACGACGAGTATCAGGCAGCAGCGCTTCAAGCCGCACCATTCAAGATCAGGTCCACTCATACTCCGTTAGTCGGTCACCCTGGCGGCTTTCACAACTTCGATGACGCCTTCCGTGTTGCTGTCCGTGTTGCTGTCCGTGTTGCTGTCCGCGTCGCTCCCGATGCCGCTTCCGCCGGTGGCTCTGCTCCTCGCCGCGGCTCTCCGGTCCGGCCGCGCCGCTTCTGACGCGGAACTGGGGTGCGACACGCGTGTCTAAGGTACGGGGTGGCCGCGGCGCGGGATCTGAGCCGGGCCCCCGCGGCGAGGACTGAGTTCGGGAGGGGAGGGTGCGATGGGTCGACCATTACTGGCGTTCGCCGCCACGCTGCTGCTGGCCGGCGCGGGGCTCGCGGCGTGCCCGCCGCCGCCGGACCCGCTCCCTCTGCGGCCCGTCGCCCAGGGCTATCACAGCGGGATTGATCAACCGGAACAGCGCGTGATCCGAGCTGCCGCGGAGTGGAGCAAGCTCTGGGTCCGGCACACCGCCACGAGCTCCGATAAGACGCCGCCGAAAGTGGACTTCACCAAGGAGATGGTGCTGGCCGCGTTCCTGGGGCAGCGGAGCACCGGCGGCTATGCGGTCCAGATCACCGACGCGCGGGTGGCCGGGCGCAAGCTCCTGGTGACGGTGCAGGAAAAGCGGCCCGGCCGCGGGGAGCTCCGGGCCCAGCTCGTCACCTCACCCTTCTGCGCGGTCGCCGTCAAAGCGAGCCAGCTGCCGGTCGAGTGGAAGGTCACCGAGACGGAGGGGCCGTCCGGCGGTCAGCGCGGCCGCGGCGCGCCCGGGCCGCGGTGACCCGCCCCGTTCCAGCGCCCTACTCCGAGACGAACTCCACGGGCGGCAGGTGCTGGATGATCCCCGCCTCGTGGCCGCGCCGGAGGAAGAGACGGATGCTCTCCTGGCCGCGCGGGCCCATGTCCACCGTCCAGTCGTTCACGTACATCCCCACAAACCGGTCCGCCAGCCCGCGGTCCATGCCGCGCGCGAACTCCAGCGCGTAGTCCAGCGCCTTGCCGCGGTGCTCCAGCCCGTGCGCGATGCTCCGGTGCAGAATGCGGGAGAGCTGCCGCATCCGCTCCGCTCCAAGGTCCTTGCGGATGACGTTCACCCCGAGCGGCAGCGGCAGACCCGTCTCCCCGTGCCACCACTGGCCCAGGTCGAGCAGGGTCTTCAGCCCGAGCTCCGGGTGGGTGAGCTGCCCCTCGTGGATCAGCAGTCCCGCGGCGAACTGCCCGTCCGCCACGGCTTCCATGATCTGGTTGAAAGGGACCACCTCGTACGCAAACTCGCCGAGCCAGAGCCGCAGCGCCAGGAACGCGCTGGTGAGCGTGCCCGGAACGGCAATCTTCACTTCCTTGAGCGCCTGGCGCGAGAGGTTCTCCCGGGAGACGATCTGGGGACCGTAGTTGTCCCCCATGCTGGCGCCGTGCGGGAGGATGGCGTAATTGTCCGCCACGTACGCGTACCCGTGCACCGAGATGGCGGTCACGTGGAGCTTCGACTCCAGCGCCCAGCGGTTCAGCGTCTCGATGTCGCGCAGGATGTGCTCGAACTCGTAGCCTTCCTCGTCGATCTGGTGCCGCGCCAGGGCGTAGAACATGAAGGCGTCGTCCGAATCGGGGCTATGTCCAAGAGTGATCTTCACGGTGAGGCTCCTCGGGAGCGAATGGGCGGTATCGGGGGTATCGGGGATCGGATATCCGGATGGGCGGGCCGCCGTCCGCGGTCCCGTGGTGCCGCGGGCGAAAGGGGGAGGTCGGCTCCCGCCAGCCGGTTGGACGGCGGGAGCGAGGACTAGGTCAGCCCCTGTTTCAGCAGCGGTTTCAGCCAGGCGGTTTCCTCGCCGACGGTGGTGTCCGGGCCGTGCCCGGGGTAGACGCGGGTGTGGGGCGGCAGGCGCAGGAGGCGCTTGAGGCTGAGGCGCATCGCCTCGACGTCACAGCCGGGCAGGTCCGTCCGGCCGTAGCCGCCGCGAAAAAGCAGGTCGCCGCCCAGCACCGTCTCCCGCGCCTCGCTGTAGAGCGCCACGTGACCCGGCGCATGGCCCGGTACGTGCCAGACGGTCCAGGCCTCGTCGCCCAGCCGCAGGACGTCCCCGTCCGCCAGCTCCACGTCCACCCGGGCGGGCGGCATCGGATAGGGGAAGCCGAAGAGCGCTGTCTGAGGCGTCTGCAGCAGCGGTAGGTCCAGCGGGTGCACGTGGACCGGAACCCCGGCCGCGTGGTAGCTCGCGGCGTCCAGCACGTGATCGAAATGTCCGTGGGTCAGCACCACCCGGGTGAGTCGCAGCCCCTGCTCCCGCACGTGCGCCAGCACCGCCTCCGCCGTCTGCAGCGGCGCGTCCACCACCCAGGCCTCGCGCGTGGCGTCGTCCACCATCAGGTACGTGTGCGTATCCACCGGCGGGCCGGTCCAACGCTCGATTCGCATGCTGTCACCCTGTCCGCGACCCACTCGAACTTGGTGCGACAAGCTGGACCGCGGGCCATCGGGATTGTATCACGGCCTCCGGCGCTTCCCCGGCTAACCCCCACGAGACGCTCGCGATCGCCGCTGCAAAGTTTTGCACTGCCGTGGTCTCCCCGTTACCGTACCGTAACCCATGCGGGGGAGACCGGAATGTGAAGCCCGTATCGGTTCGGGCGCAGCGCCGCTCACGCCGCGCACCGCACCGCCCGAACCGGCGCCTTAGAAAGGACGACCCTATCTTGGAACGAGAAACTGCCGCTTCCCGCCTCTCCCGGAGATCCATGCTCAACCTGGCCGGCGTCGGCACCCTGGCGGCGTCCGGGCTGGCGCTGCCGGGCTTCGCCGAGCCGGCGTGGCTCGACGACGCGCGTGCTGCCGGTTCCCACTTCAACACCAGCTCGATTTCGAGAACGGCGATCTCGCAGGCCTTCCGGGACATCCAGAAGCACGAGGAAGAGCATGTGAAGCTGATCCAGGCGGCGCTGGGATCCAGCGCGATCCCGGAGCCGGACTTCGATCCGGCGAAGTTCCAGATGCCGAACGTGCGGATCTTCGCGCTGGTCTCCCAGGCCCTGGAGAACACCGGCTGCGGGGCCTACCTGGGCGCCCTGCCGTTCTTCTCGGCGGCGGCGCTGGGCAGCGGCGTGGTAACCGCCGCTGCCGGCATCGCGGAGGTGGAGGCCCGCCACGCCGGGTTTCTGAACCTGTTGACGGGAATGCCGATCCTCACCCCCGCGGATGCGGACCCCTTCTCGCGGGACAAGCCGCTCCCATGCAGCTCCACCAGCCCGCTGCCGCCGGACGTCCAGAGCAATACCAGTCATTCCGACACCGTTTTCGGCCGGCTCACCGGGAACTCGATCACCGCGGCCTTCCTGCAGGGGAAGAGCGGGCCGATCACGCCCCCGGCCTGCCCGGCCCAGGGTGACGACGCCGGGATCCTCAACTTCGCGCTGTTCCTGGAGTACACCGAGCGCTTCTTCTACGACGTGAACGTGCCCCGGTTCTTCCGGCACTGACGCGCTGCCTGCCCGGCCGGTTTCAAGCCGCGGGTAGAGGGGGGTCGCACCCGCCGGCCGCCCTCTACCCGCACAGCTTGTAGCCGTAGCCCCGCACGGTCACCAGCAGTCTTGGGTCGCCCGAATCCGCCTCGATCTTGCGGCGCAGGCGCTGCACGTGGACCGTGAGGGTCTTCAGGCCGAAATCGGCGTCACAGCCCCAGACGCTCTCGAAGATCCACTCCGAGGAGAGCGCCTTCCCCGCGTGGCGGATCAACAGGTGGAGGAGCTCGAACTCCCGCTCCGTCAGATGGATGCTGCGCCCGTCGATCCGCGCTTCCCGCGCTTCCGCATCCACCACCAGGGGGCCGGCGCGGAGCTCCCGCCGCGTTTCCGGCGCTGCGTTATACTCCGTGGCGCGGCGCAGCAGCGCCCGCACCTGGGCAAGCAGCTCGCCCGGGTCGAATGGCTTCGCCAGGTAGTCGTCGGCTCCGACTTCCAGGCCGACGATCTTATCGGACGCGCCGCTGCGGGCGGTGAGCAGCAGCACCGGGAGGTGGCTGCGCTCCCGGAGCTGGCGCAGCAGCGTGAGGCCGTCCAGGTCCGGAAGGCCGACATCCAGGAGGAGGAGATCGAACGGCTCCTCCGGCGCCGGCCGCGTGAGCAGCCGGCGCGCCTCGCCCGCCGTGGCGGCGGTGGTGCAGTGATAGCCCTCGCGCTGGAACAGCTTGCGCAGCGCCTGCATCAGGTACGGGTCGTCATCCACGAGCAAGAGGCGCGGCATCAGAGAACCCTGGGCGGGTGCCGCGGGCCTGAAACCCGCGGGGCAGACCGGTTACGATTCAGCAGCCGCGTCTCGCGGCGGGAGTGTAGCGATGACGCCGGACATGCAGAGCGCGGTGCTGGAGCTGAGCACGTTTTACCATGCCTCGCCGGATGCGGTCTTCCACCGGGTTCTGGAGATCATGGCCGCGCGGTATGGGCGCACCATGGCCATGATCAATCTCACCGGCGGCGGGCGCATCCGTTACCGCGCCGCCGTGAACCTTCATCCGGCGTTCGGACAGCTCGGCTCGATCTCCCTGTCCGATTCCTACTGACAGTTTGCCCTCGGGACCGTGTGTCCCGTGCTGATTCAGGACGCGCGGCGGAGCACCGACTACGCCGACCACCCGGGGGTCCGCCTCGGCCTCACCCGGTATCTGGGGGTCCCCGTACGGGAGGCGGACGGCACCCCCATCGGCACCCTCTGCTTCCTCGACGGCCGATCGGACGAGCTGCTGGATGAGCAGGACGTCCGGTTTCTCTCGATCCTCGCCATGCGGGTGAGCGCGGAGCTCCAGCGCGAGCGGCTGATCGAAGAGCGGGTGGCCGAAGCCCAGGCCGCCGCCGAGCGGCTCGCGCTGCTGAACGCGCAGCTCGTCCGGGCCGCCGCCGAGAAGCGCCGGTTCGTGAGCGCCGTCATTCATGACCTCCGCCAGCCGATCGCCACGCTCCGCACGCTCCTCTACCTGCTGCTTCCGGACGGCGGCGTCACTGTCCATAGCCCGCAGAATGTGGAGGGCCCGGAGAATGTGGAGAGCGCGGAGAGTCTGGATGGCGCGGAGGACGAGCGGGAGCAATCCCTCGCGCTGCTCCAGAACCGGGTGGAGGCGCTCAGCCGGATGGTGGATGAGCTCCTGGAATATGCTCAGCTCGACGCCGGGGAGCTGGCGTGGAAGCGGGAGGCGGTGGACCTCTCCGCCGCGCTTTCCGGCTGGGTGGAGGAATTCCGCCCGGAAGCGGAGGCCCGCGGGGTCCGGCTCACCGCGGACCTTTCGCCGGAGCTCGGAGCGTTCGAGACCGATCCCGCGCAGCTTTCCCGCATCGTCCGGAACCTCCTTTCGAACGCCGTCAAGTTCACGGCCGGAGCTCCCAACCCGGCCCCGCCGCACGTGGTCCTGCGAACCCGGCGCCGCAGCCGCGATTGGGTGCTGGAGGTGGAGGACAATGGCATCGGCATGTCCCGCCCCGTGCTGCGCCGCGTGTTCAAAGAGAGCTATCGCTCCCGTGCCGGGGCCGAGGCGGAGGAGCGGGCGGGATACCCTCCGGGGCGCGGCCTCGGCCTCTGTATCGTGCAGCGGCTCTGCACCGCCATGAACGCACGGATCACCGTCACCAGCCGGGCCGGCGAGGGGAGTCGCTTCCGCATCACCTTCCGAGACAGCGCCCCGCCGTGACCCGAATCCGGCAGCGGCGTCGGTGATCCCGGACGAGCCCTCGCGGCTGAGCGGAGCGTAGTCGAGCAGGGCGACCGCCAGGGCCCCTTCCCCCGCGGCACCCGGCGAAAGCCGCCGCGCCCCCAGGCCCGGCGACCCTTCCCCGCGGAGGCCCCGTTCCGCGGCACCCAGCCACCCGGTAACGCCCCAACCGACCTTCACAACCGAAACCGCGCCAGCCGCCGCAGGCGACAAAACCCTGTGACGCTCCGACCGCTCTCCACGAACGGAGGGAACTCCATACCCCAGCCGCCGCCAGGCGGCAAAACTGTGACGCCCCCAGCGGGGGGCGTGGCTCGACAGCGCTCCTCCCCACCCGTGTACGCCCGGCCGGCACCAAGCGCCCCCTCCCCTCGTGGGCACCCGGCGGAGGCCGCACGCCCCGCCGGGAGCGTTAGGCCCGAAAGCTTTTGCGGGCCGTCAGAGCGACCAGAGGGGCCCCTCGCCGCGGGAGGGTGGGGAGGAGCG
>CAYQDT010000128.1:0-8052 GCA_964416225.1 uncultured bacterium | reverse complement strand
GCCGTTGATCACCGCGAGCATGTTGTTGAAGTCGTGCGCCACGCCGCCCGCGAAGCGCCCCACGACCTCCATTTTCTGCGCCTGTTGAAACTGCTGCTGCAGCCGCACCCGCTCGGTGATGTCCGTGCCCGTACCGATCCACTCGCGGACGCTGCCCGATTCATCCCGCACCGGGACGGCGCGGGAGGCGAGGTGCCGGTAGGAGCCGTCCGCGGCCCGGAGCCGGTATTCGACCCGGTACGGGGCCCCGTCCCGGATCGCCGCCTCCCACGCGGCGGCGATCCGCTCCCGGTCCTCCGGATGGAGGGCTTCGAGCCAGCCGCCGGGCCGCAGCAGCTCGCTCTCGCTCTGGCCGGTCAGCGCCCGCCACGCGGGGATATCCTCCACGAGCCGGCCTTCCGCGTCCGAGCTCCAGATCATCTGCGACGATGCCGACACGAGCGAGCGGTACCGCTCCTCGCTGCGGGAGAGCGCGTCGAGCGCCCTCTTGCTGCCGGTGATGTCCTCGACCATCCCGATCGCGAGGCCGACGCCCCCCGGCTCGCCGGGAACGGTCGAGACGGTGAGCCGCCCCCACATCAGGGACCCATCCTCACGGAGGTACCGTTTCTCAAGCTGGTACCACTCCCGCTCTCCGGTGTTCAGCTCGCTGAACAGCTCCCAATCCGCGGCAACATCCGCCGGGTGGGTGAACTCCGTGAACGTCATCGTAAGGAGCCGGGAGGCAGGATAGCCGAGCATGCGGCAGAGGGCGGGGTTCACCTCGACGAGACGCCCGGCGGGATCCACCAGCGCGACACCGATGGCGGCGCCCTCAAAGATCCCCCGGAAGCGCGCCTCCTGCCGGCGGCGGGCCTCCTCCCGCTGCCGGCTCTGCCACGCCGCGCGCAGCATGCCGGCCAGCGTCTCCAGAAAGCTCCGCTCCTCCCGCAGGAAGGGGCCTTCGTCCGCGCGCGGCCGCGGCTCGAGGCAGGCGACGGCCACCCGGCCCCCGTCGAACGGCACCTCGAGCCATGCGCCGGACTCCTCGAAATCCGGCGTCGCCGCCTCATGCCCGGCGAGACGGATCTGGGCCGCCGTGACCTCGGGATACTGGAACGCCGGCGGAATCACAGCGGCCAACTCCGCCAGCATGCGCCGAGGATCGGCATGCGGACGCCCGAGGATCTCCGCCGCCTGACGGAGCCCGGTCTGCTCCTTCACCCGCTTTCCCTGCGCGTGGATCAGGCGCTCCCGCTCCTCCTCCGCCTCCACCTGCGCGGTCACGTCGGCGACGATGCCGACCGTTCGAACCGGCCGCCCCAGATCGTCGAGAACGAGGGTGCCCGTCCCGTGCGCGTGTCCCACCGTGCCGTCCGGGCGCTCGATCCGGAAGCGAATCTCCGCGTTGGGCCTTCCGGCGCGGAAGCACTCCATCACTTCCCGCACCGCCGCGCGGTCCTCCGGATGAACCCGTTTCAGCCACGTCTCGAAATCGATACGCCACTCGCCGTTCGGGCGAAAGCCGAAAAACGCGAAGAGCGCGCCGTCACCGGTCAGCGCCCCGGTGGTCAGGTCCTGCTGCCAGACACCGAGCCGACCGGAGGCCAGCGCCAGCCGGAGGCGGTGCTCCGATTCACGGAGCCGGCTTCCCCGCGCCGAGTACTCGCGCGCCAGGAACGCCGTGATCGCCAGGGAGAAGGTCGCCTGTGGGAGGGTTCCGACATACGGGAGGGGCGCATGCGCGAAATCAATGAGTCCCGCAACTCCGAGGGCGAGGCTCATGGTGACGCAGCCGGCAATGACCAGCGCTGCGCCCGTGCGATCTTTTCGCCAGATGCGCACCCCGACCGCCACTCCATAGAAGTAGATGGATTCCAGCCCGAGGTAGACGAGCGGAAGCCACCAACCGACCGGGCCGCGGAGCGGCTGGCTCAACTGTTCCCCGCCGGGGAGCGAGAGATGGACCAGCCCGACCACCGTGGGGGTCAGCGGCGCCGCCACGTACCCGAGCGCCAGGAGCGAGCCGGCGGCCATGGTCAGGGCCACGCGCCGGCCCCGATGTCCCGCAAGCGACAGGAGGTAGCCCAGGGCCACGGACTGGTTGAGGAGCCCGATGCTGGCGCGCAGGGTCAGCAGCAGCTGGCCCGCGGGGACGGAGGCGACGTGGGTCAGCGCCAGGATCACCGCTCCGTACGCCGCGCAGGTGGCGCAGTAGCCGGCCGCCACCAGCAGGACCCACTCGCCGCGCGACCGCCACCAGTGCATTGCGTAGTGGACGGTGGCAAACGCGAAGTAGCCCAGGAGAGCGGCCTGCACCACCGAATACAACTGCATCGCACCCCCGCGCCGGGAGTCCCGGACGTTCATCCATCCCGCGCCGGCGGGCCTACCTCTCCATGTTCGGCACTACCGCGGCTTCCGTGCACCCCAGTTGCCCGGAGCCGGCCGGCAGCCGTTCGCCGAGCGTTTGCGCGGAGGCGGCACGCTGGGGCAAGCGGGCAGCTCCGGGCGAGCAGGGCGGCGCGCTTCCCCGCGCCGCCGGGGAAGCGCGCGCGGACCGCCTTTCGGCAAGCCGGGCCGAGATGGGTCCGTTCCGGAGCATGCAAAAAGCCCCCGCTCCTGCAGAGAATCCTCTGCGAGAACGAGAGCCGGTTCCGGACGCCGCCGGTCAGGATCAGGGGGGTGTGAAGCGGGAGAAGGGACTCGAACCCTCGACATTCAGCTTGGGAAGCTGACGTTCTACCACTGAACTACTCCCGCGTGGCAGAGGCAACGGCCCGTCCGTGCCCGGCTTTGCCGGCAGAAACCATCTCCATCGCGGAAAGGTGCGCGTTCGAACCACCCGTACTATAGCGGAACTGCCCGGTGGGCGTCAATCAATCCGCGCACCGGCCTAAAACGGGCGCCGTCGGTACCGGACGCAAGACGCGGCCCACCCGCGGCGTGCGGAGAGCCGCCAGCCGTCTCGTAGGTGGACCCGGCCGGGCACACCCGGGAACTTCAGCGGAGGGCGGCCACCGGGCATCGACCAGGTGCTGACGGACTGCCGGGGCATACCGGGCACCAACGACTGTTGAGCGCGGATCCGCGGCCACTGAACCGAGCCAAGGATGCGCTGGACGCGCAGCGGATGCCGTATCCCGCAGTGGCACTCTACGGCGATAGCTCCACCCTGACGCGCGTGGCCCTCTCCACCCCGCCCGGAAAGGGCCGGTTCTACGGCACCATCCGGGAGTTCAGTGCTCCCACGCCGCGGGGGACGGCTCGACAACCGCTCCGATCTGGCTCGTCTCCTCCAGGCCCGCCCGCGTGAATGGATCCGCCGGCCCTGCAGGCAGCCTCCGACCGGTTCGCGGCGGCGTGCGGCTCTTCTACGTGGCAATGAAGGCTGGTGGACGGCCGGCGCCAGGGTCGATCTCAACCTGCGAACGACGACGCCTGGGCTCCCGCCGTGGCTGCTGACCGCGGGGTTCCGAAGCGTGTCAACGGGGAAGACCGCCCGGGGCGATGCCAATGTCGCAGGCTCACGAGGAACACAGCGCCGGACCGTCGGGCGCGCAGGACGGGCCCTGACCCTTGCGGAAGCCGTTACGCGCCCAGGAGCCCTTGAAGCTCTGGATCCGTGTAAATCTCCCGGGCAGTCCGCCCTATCTCGTCCGTCAAGCGCGGGTCCGCGCCGTGGGAGAGGAGTTCCCGGACAACGGGCGCGGACCGGGCGAACATGAGCGGCGTCCAGCCATCGCCGTCGCGGGCGTTGGGATCGGCACCGGCCTGAAGCAATAGCCGCGCCACTCCCGGTTCATCCATGGCGACCGCTTTGTGGAGCGGCTGTCCCCATTCGGCCGGGTCCGGCGAGGCGCCCATCTCCAGCAGAGCGCGGGTGAGCGCTTCGTCACCGTCCTCCGCGGCACGGTGCAGCAGCGAGTAGCCGGTGCCGTCCACGTGGTCCGGATCCGCCCCCGCGCCAACGAGTAGTCCCGCCACCGCAGCGTTGGCCGCGCGATTGATCGCCTGGGATTGGACATGGTCGGCGGCGTGGACGTCTGCCCCCGCGCGGATGAGCGCAGCTATGCAGCCAGCCGCGCCGCGCTCGGCAGCTTCCATGAGCGGCGTGTGTGCATAGTCGTCGCTGATGTTCACGTCCGACCCGTGGCTGATGAGCCACTCCAGCAGCTCCACGTGATCCTCACCGGCGGCGAACAGCAGAGCGGGGCGTCCGCACAAGCCGTGATCATCGGTCCTTGCGCCCGCATCGCGCAGCAACTCGGCCTTACGAACCTCTCCGGCCTGAATGCAGAGCAGCCAGGGCGTGCGGTGATAGCGATCGCGCGCTTCCAGATCACCTCCGGCAGCCAGGTGCTTTGCCACATCCTCGACCGATCCCAGAGCGATCGCACGCATCAATGGCGTCCATCGCAACGGGTCCGGCCTGGCTCCGGCATCGAGTAAAAGCCGCACCGCCTCGAAGCGGCCGAAGAGGGAGCACACGCCCACCGCCGACTCGTGATAGGTCGTGATGCTGTTGGGATCCGTGCCCGCCTCCAGCAGCAGCTTGATCACGTCCATTTGATCCGCGCGAAACGAGTGAGCGGCAGCGATCAGGGCGTTGTAGCCCTGGGAAGTGGTGAAACCCGGGCGGGCACCCGCCCGCAGCAGAAACCGGACCTTGTCGCTTCCACCCGACTTAGCCGCCAGGCGCAGTGGCGTCTCCTCCAGCCCGTTGCTGCTCACGGCATTCACGTCCGCTCCGTGCGCCAGCAGCAACTCCAGCATCCCTACTCCGGCGTTGCGGCTCACGACCGCTCGCATCAACGGTGTGTGCCCAGACCGTACGGCCTCGACGTCTGCTCCGGCACGGAGGCGGGACAGGACCTCGCCGGTATCGCCGCGATAGACAGCGGAGTGGATCTGCATGGGTGGTTCTCCTCGCTCTGGGCCGCTCGCTTTGGCGGTGCGGCGTCCACGGTTGATCAGCCATCGAAAGAGAGCCATCTTCATCCAACCTCGACCTGACGTCTCAGGTCACGAGAGGATCTTCCGACCTTCTTGAGCAGGAGCGCATCTCGCCGCGATAGAGCCGATAATCCGCGCCGAAGACCCCTGAATCACGGGCCAAATCGAGGCAGGGACTCCGGTATGGACCGCCCGAACGGTTGACGAACAACCTTCACCTGCACTCCGCAGGGAAGTTGGTCAGCGCCCCCATCATAGCGAATCGTGTAGATGCAGACGATCACCCCCCGCGAATTGAGCCGGCTCCTGCTGAATGTCGCGCTCACCCGCCCCGTCTTTATCTGGGGTCCTCCCGGCATCGGCAAATCCGCGCTCGTGGAGCAGTTCGCGGCCGAGGTGGGGCTGGACTGCGTCTCCCTGCTCGGCTCCCAGCTCGCGCCGGAGGACCTGATCGGCGTGCCGCGGATCGAGGAGGGCCGCTCCGTCTTCTGCCCGCCCCGGATGATCGCCCGCGACGAGCCGTACCTCCTCTTCGTGGACGAGCTGAACGCCTGCTCCTTCGAGGTGCAGAAGGCGTTCTACAGCCTGATCAACGACCGGCGCCTGGGTGAGTACCGGCTGCCGGCCGGCTCCATCGTGGTGGGCGCGGGGAACCGCGCGCAGGACCAGGCCATTGTGAAGCCGATGTCTTCCGCGCTGATGAACCGGATGCTGCACGTGGAGCTGAAGCCCACGGCACGGGACTGGCTGGACTGGGCTTACGGCCAGGGCATCCACGAGTGGATCATCAGCTATATCGAGACGCGGCCGGACCACCTCGCCGTTCCGCCGCCGAAGACGGAGGAGACCTTCTCCACGCCCCGCTCGTGGCACATCCTCAGCGACGCGCTGCGTGCCTACGGGTCCTCGGTGTCGCCGGAGGAGGTGGAGATGCTCGCCGCCGGCTGCCTCAGCGCCAGTCACGCGCGCGGCTTCGGGGCGTTCATCAAGCAGCTCTACGGCAATCTTCGGGTCGACCTGATCCTGCGGGGTGAGCAGCCGCTGCCGCTCGCCCCGGAAGATCGGGACGTGCTGTACTTCATCGTTCAATCCCTGCGGGCGCAGCTCGCGAAGGAGCTGCCGCCGGACCGGGAAAACGTCCGGCCGCGCCACCGGATGCTGGTGCAGCAGAGTAAGAAGCTGCTGATGCAGCTCTGTGAGACCAGCGTGGAGATGGCCACCGTGATGGTCGCGGACGAAACGGGCGAGAGCGCGCGGAGGCTGCCGCCGTGGTTCCTGGTGGAGGTGGTGCGCGACCTGCCGCGCCTCGCGCAGACCGTGGCCGTGAAGAAGTAGGATCATGGCTCGCCGGAACCGCCCGCCCAAGCCGCAGAAGGAGGACCCGCTCGTTGCGAATCGCCGCGCCATCCAGGAGGCGGTGCAGGCGCTCGCGCCCGGCCCGCTGGGCCCGCTGCTGCGCCAGGTGCGGATGGTGGAGACGGACGGCCACTCCGGAGATCCGCGGGACGGCGCGGTCGACCCGGCCAAGGGGCTGCTCTACCTCAATCCGCACCAGCGGCACGGGTTGGGCGCGGCGCACTGGGTGCGGGTCACCGCGCACCTGCTGCTGCACCTGGGTCTGAACCATGCCGCCCGCATCGAGGAGCGGGACCCGCGTCTCTGGAGCATCGCCTGCGAGGAGGCGGTCGAGAACTTGCTGCCGCTCTTCGGCATCGGAGGCGGGCTGCGGGCCGACAAGGCCGAGCGCGAGGAGCGCATCTACGCCCGGCTGGTGGAAGAGGTCCGGTCCGGGCACCCGGTCTACCTCCGCACGCCGGCCGGAGAGAACCGTCCGGACATCATCGGCGTGGAGAAGCGCCTGGCCTGGCACGACGGCTATGAGAAAGCGCTGGGCGAGGGGATCCAGCAGGCGATGGAGCGAGCCGTCACGGAGGTGGCGGAGACGCTGGGAGAAGAGGCGGCGGGCCGCGGCTGGCCTCCGGCGGAGCGGGCGCGGCGCTGGGTGATGAACGAGTTCCCACTGCTGGGAGCGCTGGCGACGCAGATCCGGGTGATCGCGGACGCGAAGCTGTGCGAGCGCATGGATATCTCGATCGCCGCCGTGGACGGCTATCTCGGCGAGATGTACTTCCAGCCCAACTGGAACCTCTCCCACGAGGAGTGGGTGTTCATCTACGTGCACGAGCTGCTCCACGTGGCGCTGCTGCACCACAGCCGCCTCCGGGGCCGCGACCCGTGGATCTGGAACCTGGCCTGCGACTTCGTCATCAACGGCTGGCTGGTGGAGATGGGGGTGGGAACGCTGCCCGCCGTGGGCGTGCTGTACGACCCGCGCCTCCAGGGGAGGTCCGCGGACGAGGTGTACGACCTGCTCCTCCGCGAGCCGAAGCGCCGCAAGGGGGCAAGGGGGTTCCGCGGGAAGCTGGGAGACGTCCTGCTGGACGGTCCGCGCCGCATCTATCGCGGCGACGTGACCACCCTGGACGACGTCTACCGCCGCTGCATGCAGGCGGGCGTCTCCTGCATGGGGCGCGGATTCGTGCCCGCCGGTTTGCTGGAGGAGATCCGCGCCCTGTTCGCGCCGCCCCCGCCGTGGGACGTGGAGCTGGGGCGCTGGATGGAAGGCCACGTGCCGCTGGTAAGGGAGAGTCTCCGGAGCTATGCCCGCGCCAGCCGGCGTCAATCTTCCACCCCGGACATCCCGCGCCCGGCGCGCTACGTGCCTCATGAGTGGCGGGAAGCCTGCACGTTCGGAGTGGTGCTGGACACCTCCGGCTCCATGGACCGGGAGCTGCTGGGCCGCGCCCTGGGCACCATCGCCGCCTACGCGGAGGCGCGGGACGTCCCCCGCGTGCGGCTGGTCCTGTGCGACGCCGCTCCGTACGACCAGGGGTTCGTCGCACCGTCGGAGCTGCGCGGGCTGTATCCGGTCAAGGGCCGCGGCGGGACGGTGCTGCAGCCGGCGCTCAACTTCCTGATCAGCCGCCCCGACTTCCCGCGGAAGGCGCCGGTCATGGTGATCACGGACGGCTGGTGCGAGGAAGAGCTGGTCTGCCCGCGCGACCACTGCTTCGTCCTGCCGCGCAAGCGATGGCAGGAGGGGGGCATGCCGCTGCG
>CAYQDT010000127.1:0-8053 GCA_964416225.1 uncultured bacterium | reverse complement strand
TCAGCGGATTACCGTCCGTGGCCGCCGGACGGCGCTCCGGGAGGTCCGCCCGGACCGCCAGGCCCGGCCGCGCCGCCGCTGATCATCTTCTTGAGCTCTTCCGGCTGCATGGCGCGCGTGATGGCGTCATCATACGTGATCATACCTTTCGCGTAAAGGTCGCGCAGGCACTGATCCATCGTCTGCATGCCGATGTTCGTACTGATCTGGATCATGGAGTTGATCTGGTGCGACTTCCCTTCCCGGATCAGGTTCCGGACCGCGGAAGAAGCCAGCATGATCTCCATGGCGCAGACGCGGCCCGGCTGGTTGGCCCGGCGGAGGAGCTGCTGCGTCACCACCCCCTCCAGGTTGTTGGAGAGCTGGATGCGAATCTGCTCCTGCTGCCCGGGCGGGAAGACGTCCACGATCCGGTCGACGGTCTGCGCGGCGCTGTTCGTGTGCAGCGTGGCGAAGACCAGGTGGCCCGTCTCCGCGGCGGTCACGGCAAGCTGCATCGTCTCCAGGTCTCGCATTTCACCGACGAGCACCACGTCCGGGTCTTCCCGGAGCGCGGACTTCAGCGCGGCGGAGAAGCTCTTGGTGTCCATCCCCAGCTCGCGCTGCGCCACCACGCTGTACTTGTGGGGATGCACGAACTCGATCGGGTCCTCGATCGTGAGGATGTGCTCGCTGCGGGTCGAGTTGATCTCGTTGATCATCGAGGCCAGGGTGGTGGACTTGCCGGATCCGGTCGGGCCGGTTACCAGCACCAGACCGCGCGGCTTGTTCGCCAGCTCCTTCAACACCGCCGGAAGCCCCATGTCGTCCATGGTCGGAACCTTGGACGGGATGATCCGGAGCGCCGCCGCCAGGTTGCCCCGCTCCTTGAAGAGGTTGACGCGGAAGCGAGCGAGGCGAGGCACCTGGTAGGAGAAGTCGAGCTCCAGCGTGCTCTCGAAGCGCTGGATCTGCTCGTCGGAGAGGATGTCGTAGGCCATCCGCTGGATGTCCTGGCCCGTCATGCGCTCGTACGGCGCCGGCTGCAGGTGACCGTCCACGCGGATGATCGGGGGCACGCCGACCGTCATGTGCAGGTCGGAGCCTTTCCACTCCACCACCAGGCGGCAGAGCTCGTCGATGTGCTCCTCTTCCAGCGATTTCATCCGCTGCTGCGCCGGACGGGGTGCGGCGGGTACGGCGTGCCCGGCCTGCGGCTGCGCGAACCCGGGCTGACCCGGTTGACCCGGCTGCCCGGGCTGGCCCGGCTGTCCGGGCGCGAATGGCTGTTGCGACAAGAAAGGTACCTCGAGGAATTGCTAGCTGTGGATGTGGGAAATTGGAGGGATGGTGCTGCGTTCGGCCCGGCCACGCGCCTCCCGTCGCCCTGCAGCGCTGAACACCGGCTCGGGCACCGCGGCGCAGAGGCCGGGAGAAGACCGGCTCCTCGTCGGAGCCGGTCTTCCGAGGCGAATAAGTGGCCGGCGGTGAAGACGACGCGGAAGATCTCCTCCACTGTGGTAATCCCGGCAAGGACCTTCCGAAGACCGTCGTCCTGCAGCGTCTTCATCCCATTCGCCTTGGCCGCGTTCTTCAACTCGGAAACGGGCGCCCGGCGCACGATGAGCTCGGAGATTTCCTCATTGGCGGTCATCAGCTCGTAGATGCCGATGCGGCCCTTGTAACCCTTATCCCGGCATTTCTCGCACCCCCGCCCGCGGGAGAGCTGGACCGTCTCGTCGCTGCGCTCCGGCTGATAGCCGAGCGGCAGGAGGGTCTCCGCCGGCACCTCGTACGTCTCCTTGCACGCGTCGCAGATACGACGGCCGAGGCGCTGGGCAAGTGCCCCGATCATGGTTGCGGCCACGAGGAACGGCTCCACGCCCATGTCCACGAGACGGGTAACGGACGAGGGAGCGTCGTTCGTGTGCAGGGTGGAGAGGACGAGGTGTCCCGTCAGGGACGCCTGGATCGCCAGTTCCGCGGTCTCCAGGTCGCGGATTTCTCCGACCATGATGATGTCCGGGTCCTGCCGCATGAAGGAGCGGAGCGCGGTGCCGAAGCCGAGGCCGGCCTTGCGGTTGACCTGCACCTGCGTCAGGCCGGGGAGCTGGTATTCCACCGGGTCCTCGACGGTGAGGATGTTCTTCTCAACCGAGTTGACCTTGTTGAGCACCGAATAGAGGGTGGTCGACTTTCCGGCGCCGGTGGGACCCGTTACCAGGAACATACCGTTCGGCTGGGTCACCAGGGTTTCCAGGCCGGCCAGGGTATCCGGGAAGAAGCCCAGGCGGTGGAGACCGATCTGGACGGAGCTCTTGTCCAGAATTCGCATAACGATCTTTTCGCCGTTCACGGTCGGGAGCACCGAGACGCGGAGATCGTAATCCTTCTTCTCGTAGTTGATGCCGATGCGGCTGTCCTGCGGGACGCGCCGCTCCGCGATGTTCATCTCCGCCATGATCTTGTAGCGGGAGACGAGCGGCGGATGGATGTGTTTCGGCACCTGCATCACTTCCTGGAGCACGCCGTCCACGCGGTACCGCACGCGGGTGTTGCGCACCCCCGGCTCGATGTGGATATCGGACGCACCCTGGTTCACCGCCTGCTGGATGATGGTGTGCGCGATGCGGATGATCGGACCCTGCACCACGTCCGACTCATCGCCGGCTTCGGCCTCCTCCGCCGTGGCGGGGCCGTACTCGTTCACCAGGGAGTTGATCTCGGCGAGCCCGCCGGCCAGGGACGCCATCGACCCCGCGCCGTCGTCGCTGCTGCTGGCCACCGGTGCTTCCTGGTAGCTCCGCGCGATGTAGTCTTCCACCTGGTCCGCCGCCGCAAGCACCGGCTGCACCTTGAGCCGACACGCGTTGCGGACATCGTCGATCGCCATGATGTTGTTGGGATCGGCGACCGCAAGGATCAGCACGTCGACCCCATTCTGGTTCATCTTGCGAACGGGCACCACGTTGTGACGCTTCGCGACGTGCGCCGGAACCAGGTTGATCGCGCTGGGATCCGGCTTGGTCTGGTCCAGGTCCACAGGGTGTATGCCGTGGAGATGCGCCTTCGCCTTCAGCACGTTCTGGGGCGTGGTGAGGTTCTGCTGAAGCACCACGTCGCCCTGGTCCGCGCCGGACTTGGACGCCATCTCCCGGATCTGCACCGCCTGCTCCGCTGTGAGCACCCGGCCCTGTACCAGTACCTCGACGATATCCCGTCGTGTCATCGTCATGGGGTTACCGCTCCATTCTCTCCGGCCCGACCCGCAGCCTCTCGGCGCGAAGGGCAAATCTGGGCCACCACCCAGTTCAGATGATGCCCGCGGACGGTCAGAACCGCAGGTTATCCAGCACCACTTCTTCCATCAGTCCCGCCGGGGCGGGCACCCCCGTCCAGAGCTCCAGCGCCAGCGCCCCCTGGTGCGCCAGCATTCCGGCGCCGTTCGCGGTGCGCGCGCCCCGCTCCCGGGCGGCGCGCAGCAGGCGCGTCTCGAACGGGTTGTAAATCAAGTCGTAAACGAAGAGGCCCGGATGCAGGGCTTCTTCCGGCACGGGCGGCATCTCTTCCACCCGCGGGCTCATCCCGACGGAAGTGGTGTTCACCAGCAGCTCCGCCTGCTCCACTTCCGCTTGCACCGCCCCGGGCTCCGCTTCCACCGCCCGCAGCGTGCTGCCGGGGATCCGCACCGACAACTCTTCCACCAGCTCCCGCGCCCGCGTGACCGTACGGTTCACCACGGCAACGGGCACTCCCAGCCGGGCCAGCGCCACCACGATCGCCCGCGCGGAGCCCCCGGCGCCCAGCACCACCGCCCTCCGCCCCTCCGGCTCGCACCCAGCCGCGCGCAGCGCCCGCAGGAACCCGGGCGAGTCTGTGTTGCACCCGACCATCTTTTCGTGACGGAATACAATGGTATTGGCCGCGCCGATCAGGGACGCCTCCTCGTCGATCACATCCAATAGCGAAAGCAGCGCTTCCTTATGCGGAATGGTGCAGTTCGCCCCGGCTGCACCCAGCGCCCGGAGGCCGCGGATTGCGTCCGGAAGCGCTTCCGGAGAGACGTCGAACGGCACGTACACCGCGTCCAGTCCCATCTCCCGCAGCGCCGCGTTCTGCATCGCCGGTGAGAGGGAATGTCCTACCGGGTGGCCGAGCACACAAAAAACGCGGGTCTTTCCAGTCAGCGCAATCAACGGTGATCCAAGCTCTCTAGTCTGTGGGACGAAACCGGCGGGGGGCATGTTCCGAGCGGGCGGGGTGTTTCAGAGCCGGCGCGGAGATTCCGGCGAGAATTCCGCAACACCCTACGCGAGGTCGCCGCGAATTTCCTTCTCGCGCTCGCCATGCAGCCAGCAGCCGCGGCAGCGGGCCTCGTATTCCTGGTCGGCGCCCACCAGTACCTGGGCCAGCGCCGCGCCAGGCTTCCGAAATGTCTTGGTCGCATCCCCGCCGCAGACCATGCAGACGGCGTGGACGAGGAAGAGCTCGTCGGCGAGGGCGAGCAGCTCCGGCATTGGGCCAAAGGGGCGGCCATAGGAGTCCTGGTTGAGTCCGGCAACGATGACCCGCTTCCCGCGCGCGGCGAGGGTTTCCACCACGGGAACCAGCTCCGGCCCGAAGAACTGGGCCTCGTCGATCCCGATGACCTGCGCGCCGCGCGCATGCCACGATTCGAGCAGCTCCTGGGCTGAGGACACGGCCATGGCCCAGCCCTTCTGCTCGGCATGGGTCGCGATCTGGTCTTCGGAGTACCGGACGTCCGAGGCGTGCTTGAACGCCGCCGTGCGCTTGCGGGCGATCTGGGCCAGTCGCAGGCGCCGGAGCAGCTCCGTCGACTTGCCGCTGAACATCGGTCCCGAAATCACCTCGATCCGCGCAGACTGGCTCACCCCCGGCTCCGCTTCCCCGGAGCGCGCAGTGCGATGGCGGACCGGACGGTACGCTTACCGTTCGTTCGGAGCCGGGTCGAGTCCTCTGACCTTCCGCCGGGGCCGTCCCGGAGGCGCAGAGGCGTGGAGGCACGAAGAACGTGGAGGCACGAAGAAGGGAGGCATCCCGGTAAGGACGCCTCCCGCTTCAGGGGCTCCGGATGCTGCTTCCGGGAACCGGGGTCCCCGGGCCGGAGCGGCGGTCGGCGAGGGGCCGGAGAGCGGCGCGGGCCTGCCTACCGGCACTCACCGTCTCTCACCGCCTGACCAGCTCTCACAGCTTGAATAGATTGTCCGGGACGCCCGTGTTCACCTTGACGTTGTCGTAGCGCATCTGGGCCGCCTGGCGATTCTCACCGTTGTAGATCGTGACCAGGGAGGGCATCCAGATGCCGTTCACCTGATGGGGCTCGGAGTAGACGAGGCGGCGCTTGAACCCCGGGCGCTTCTTGCTTCGGTGGTGGGCAATGTGCTCCACGATCGTTTTGGTAGCGGGGTCCACCCAGATCGTGTGGATCGCGTTCGGATCGGCCTTGTACCAGTAGTCAAAGACCTGGAGCGTCTTGCCGTCGCGGTTTTCGGCGCGGATCCAGCGATGGTCCACGCGGCGTATCCAATCGGGCGTCATCACGCCCATGTCGGCGATACTGTCTCCCTTGTTCGGCTCCTGCTCGATATCTTCCATCTTGCGGATGTGCAGCGTATCGATCTCCATCAGGCGCCGGGAGCCGTTGGTGATGTACTTGATGTGGAGAATCCCCTGGTGCCCCTGGAACCGCACCTTATTGGGCTCCTTGCACCAGATCTCCTGGCCGGTCAGCTTGTAGGCATCCGCGTACCCCTTGCCGATCTTGTTCAGCTCGCCGTCGTTGTGCGAGAGAACGCGGACCGTGGCGAACACATCTTTCAACGCCGGCTGCGCGTACGTCTCCAGCGACTTCTGCTGCGCCCGGGCGGGCATGGCCGCCAGGCTCACCGCGGCCAGCGCGGGAAGGAGCGCGAAACGGAGTAGGTGCTTCATTACTGTTCCTCGGTAGGTGGTCCGCCGCCCTTTCCGCGGGGATCGGGAGGTGGTCCGTGTCCGCCGGCGGGGCGCCGTCGGACAGATCGTCGGTCGGAACGGCTCCGGCGGAGTACCGGCGCCGGTCCGACTTCGCACGGCGCCGCCAGCCGCCGGCGCCACTCTCGGTGACAGTACGGATCACCGCCCGGTTCCGCCTGAGTGGTCCCGGGAGGCCGGCGCGGTGGCTCGGATGGCTCATGGGGGATCGGCCTGGAGCGGGATCCCCCGCGGCCGATTAAGAATACGCGGCGGGCGGAGAAGAGTCTCCACCCGCCGCCTTGTGTTCTCGTTGCGCGCCGCCGTGACGGCGGGCATCACGCCGGAAGAATCCCCGCGCTTCCCAGGGCATCCTTCAGCTTGCGAAGCGCACGGAGCTGGACGTGCCGGACGCCTTCACGCGACATCTTCAACTGGTCCGCGATCTCCTTGAGCGTATACACCCGCCCGTCGAAGAGGCCGAACCGTTTTTCGATCACCCACTGCTCGCGGGCATCCAGGCAGTGCACCGACTCGAGCAGCACCGTCCGCTCCATCTGGACCAGCGCGGTGTCCGCCGGATCGACCGCGTCGTTATCCACCACCAGGTCCGCGAACAGCGTGTCCTCGCTGTCCCCCACCAGCACGTCGAGCGACAGGGGGTCCTGGCCGTACTGGGCGATGTTCTTCACCAGCCGCACCGGCAGACCGGTCTCCCGCGCAATCTCCTCGGCCGTGGGCTGGCGGTTCAGGCTCTCACTCAGGGCCCGCTCCGCTCGCTCCACTTTCCGGACCGCGTCGCAGCCATAGACCGGGAGGCGGATGACGCGGTCCTGTTTCTCGATCGCCCGCACGATCGCCTGGCGGATCCAGTAGGTGGCGTAGGTGGAGAACCGGTTGCCGAGATCCCCGTCGAATTTGTTGATCGCCTCCAGCAGTCCGAGAATCCCCTCCTGCACCAGGTCCTCGAAGGTGAGGCTCTTGCAGGTGTAGCGCCGCGCGATGCTCATCACCAGGCGGATATTCGCCTCCATCATCGCCTGTCGCGCCGCGCGATCTCCCTGGCGCGCCCGCGCGGCCAGGATCACCTCTTCCCGCGCGCTCAGCAGGCGGTGGTGCGTGGAGTAGGCAAAGCTTCCCACGTCCGAACCCCGCGACGCTGCGGTGTCCCCATCCCGAAACCCCAGTCCCCACTCCGGATCCGCTTCCCCCGCCCGGCGGGGGCGCGGCCAGAACTTATCGATAACCGGAACGCGGTTGCCCATTGCTCTATCCTTACCGGCCCACCTTCACGCGAGCGCTGCAGGGGCCGGCCCTGCGTCTGGATCACTGGCAGGTCGTGCCTCGCGTGCCAAACCTGCCCGGCAGCTTACGGTAGAACGTGTCGCTGTGAGCCGCCGAAAGGTACAACGAAAATCCGGTGCGTTAAGTGCCGAGCTCGTTCGTGTCTGCTTCGTTGGTTACTCCATAGACGAGTATCTGGCGCCTCAGGTTGCATCCACGCTGCCGATTTCTGCTCGGCCTCAGGGCCGGGTCGCGCCCGGTCATGAGAGCTGGGTCCGGCAGGCCGTTGAAGGGACTGGGCACGGAACGGCCGGGCCCAGGATTGGTTGGTCTTGCTAACATAGTGGCTCATCAGGGGCCGCCGGTTCATACCTACTTGTTTGGACCCGCACCCGGCCGGGCGGGTTCCCTGGTCCCTCCCCGACCGCCCGGCGTGCAATCACTTCTCGGCGGACGCTCCGTGGACCGATCCGGCGCGCGCGGCCGCACCGGCGCACCGGTCCGCAGGGAGGTTGCGGCCTCCGGGACAACGAAAGCAGCAGGAAGTCCGGTCCGTCGGCGTGCAGCCGCAGCACTCCCGGGTCCGAGGCGGCGTCTCACTGCCGGCCGGGCGTCTCCGTGGCACGAGACCACGGCGGGGTTGGCGCGGGGGACCGACGCGCCGCGCGGCGGTGTTCTTCGACGCCGCCGGTTCGGGTATAAGAAGGCGTCACCCGCGAGTGCGCCGGATCGGGATGCGACGCAGCGGTCGCGCCTCGCCACCGGATCGACCGGGAGCGCACTTCACCGCCGAACCTCCCGGGCGCGGGTGCTGCCCGTC